>JAEZBH010000179.1 GCA_023427285.1 Pseudomonadota bacterium | reverse complement strand
ACCAGGTGGAGGTGTCGGAGTCATACTGTGCGTATGCATCGATTTCGATTGCGTCCGAGCTGCGTCCCAGAGTGGACACTTTGCCCAGCGTTGCCGTGACCGAGCCATCGGCTTCGATAGTGACTGCATCAGAATCGAGATAGGCGGTGGAAACATTGCCCGCAGTCAGCACGATGTTGGCGGTTTGCCCGGAGACAGCATCGGCTTCCAGATTGATGGCGTCCGATTCACCACCTTGGGTCGAGACGTCACCGACGGTCAGCGTCACATCAACCGCTTCGCCGTAATTGCTGTACGTTGCGATATGAATTGCGCCAGAGTCCCAGCCCTGGGTCGAGACATTGCCCAGCGTGGCGTTGACAGTGCCGTCCGCATGGATGTCGACAGCATCGGCGTCGTCGCCCAAGGTCGTGATATCGCCTGCAACGGTCAGGGTGACATCGCCAGCCGCGACAACGTAATCTCCGTTCACATCGGTCAGGGTGCTTGCGGTCTCGATGTAGATTGCGTCTGAATCATCGTCCTGGGTAGAGACGCTGTCCAGCGTGACAACAACGGCACCGCCTTGGGCGTAAAGATCTACGCCGTCGGCATCGTAGCCCTGGGTCGAGATGGCGCCCGCCGTCAGGGAAATGCCAGCCGCTACGGAGTAGGGGTCGCCTTCGCCTGAGAAGTAACCATCGGAGTCAATGACGATTGCGTCCGAGCTGCGTCCCAGAGTGGACACATTGCCCAGCGTTGCCGTGACCGTGCCTTGAGCATCGATATAGACAGCCGTGGAAGAGTTCCCAGCAGTCGAGACAGCGCCTGCCGTCAGGGTTACGTTGCCGCCAACATACTGGTCCCAGGTGGCATAGGTTCCGATGTTGATTGCGGCAGAGGCATAACCCTGCGTCGAGACGTCGGTCAGAGAGACGGTTGCATCGCCAACTGCGTAAACCTCAACGCCGTCGGAGTCCGAGCCCGCAGTCGAGACCGTGCCGCCGACCGTGACGGTCGCGGGCCCCCCAGCAGAAACGCGAATCGCGGTTGAGGCGTTGCCGAGGGTCGAGACGTCGCCCGTAACGGTCAGGTCAGCACTGTCATCAGCCAATACGCTGACGCCCCAGGCATTGTTGCCGCTGGTCGACAGGCTGCCGTCCACGGTGACGCTGGCCGAGCCCCACTGGCTCTCTACCTGCAGGGCGTCTTCTTCATAGCCGGAGGTGGTGATGTCGGCAACCGACACATCCGCGTAGCCATCGTAGGCATAGACCCGGACAGCGGCTCCGAATTCGTCAGACTGGCCGGTCGAGACGATGGCGCCGGTCTGGGTGATGACGGCATTGCCGTAGGCGTAGACGTCGATCGCGTGGCCATTGTCCACCACAATGGTGGCGCCGCTGGAGAGCGAAACATCGCCGAAGTAGCTCTCCAAGTATACCGCATCCGTGCCGGACGTCGGCTCGACTTCCACGCCGTCCTCGATGATGACGGACAGATCGTCGGTTTGCGAATAGCTGATGCCGCCTGCATGTTTGTTGGCATCAGCCGAGCAGACGATGGGGTCGAGCGACGACGCACATGCGGCCAGCGCATTGGACGGCGTCATCGCCACCATGACCAGCGCAGCGGCCGTGCCGACCAGAGCGGATTGACGATTCAGGATGGAGCGAATGGCGTCTTTGCGACGCGGTGCTGCTCCTTGCACACTAAGCTCTTTGCACAGAGCACTCATAGCACAAACCCCTTGTAATATGACGCAACCGATCAAACGGACCGATTATACGATACGGAAACGACACATCCGTATAGGGGTGGTGCTAAATCGTTTCATCCTTAAAATGTCTTAATACGTCCCGTCTTTTGGGTATTGAGTAGCCTTTAAGTATGAAATTTCGGGGCGCTAATATGGGGGGCGCAAATGCTGATATTCCGCATGGTCGGACTATTATTAAATTCCGCTGCCGTCGCATAAATATTATTCCAAGGGCGATCGTCCGTTCGTTTGTTGGGTAAAGGCTTCTGGAAAAGAAAAACCCCTGATCCGGGATCAGGGGTTTTTCTGGAGCGTGGTTATTTGATGCTCTGCATGTAGGCGATCAGCGCCTTGCGGGCTGCCGGATCGGAAATTCCGGCAAACACCATCGACGTGCCGGGGATCATGTCCCGGGGGCGCGTCACGAACTCGTCGAGCTTTTCGGGAGTCCAGACGAAGTCGGCGCTGGCCAGGCCCTTGCTGTAGCGCACGCCTTCCTGCTTGCCGGCGGGCTTGCCCACAATGCCGTTCAGGTTGGGGCCAATCCGCTTCGGATCAGTGGGCAGCAGCGCGTGGCAGGCCTGGCAGCGCAGAAACTGCGCCTTGCCTTTGGCCAGTTCCTGCGGCGTTGCCGTGGCGCTGGCCGTGAACGGCAACAGCGCCAGCCCGAGGCCGAGGAGTGTGAGGGGGAGCTTCATGAGGATCTCCTTACACCGTATCGGAAGTGCGATACCGATCCGCACCGATTTCGCTGGTGGGCTCAACGTAGATGCCGCGCTCAAGGTAGCTGCTGATCACGGCACGCAGCTTGTTCGCGCCCAGATAAGGATTGTCGTAGGGGTTTTCGGCCCACAGGTTGTTCGGGAAGCCGACTTCGCCGTTGTAGATATCGGCGTAGGCGACATGGTCATTCCAGATCGCAAAGTTGGTGCGCGGATCAGCCCGCATGCGGCGCAGCGCCGTCAGGTCGATGTGACCGCGCAGCGGCACGGGGCCCGGACCATCGGCGGTGCCCTGAACAGTGCCGTCGAAGTTGATGATGCGGGTGTGGCCGCGGCGGAAGAACGTCAGGTGCTCGGAATCCGGCGAGACGTGCTCGCCGCCGTCCATGGCCGAGACCACGTAGGCGCAGTTTTCAAAGGCGCGCAGGCAGCGGCCATTGTTCCACGGCGCACGGCCTTCAGCGCCATGCGGCTCTGAAGTGGAGTGCAGGATCACCTCAGCGCCCATGCGGCGCAAGCCGTAGGCAATTTCCGGGCTCATGTTGTCGAAGCAGATCATGTTGGCCAGCTTGCCGATCGGCGTATCTGCCACCGGGAACAGGGCGTCGTAGCCGAAGAGCTCGATGTACTGGTCGTAGATGCTGCCCGGCGTCGTGTCCGGCAGGAAGCCCCACACGTCGGCGCACTGCATCTTGCGGTAGGTGTGAACGAGCTCGCCCTGATCGCTTACAAGGAATGCCGAGTTGAAGACGCGGCCCGGCAGCTTTTCGTGGACCTCGAAATTCTGGAAGGCGACGTAGGATTTGTACGTCTTGGCGAACTCCTTGATGCGATCGATGATCGGGTCATCCTGCGTGATCGCCATCTTTTCCATGTCGCGCACGGTGCGCTGGATGCCGCCAATGCCGCCGGGGCCGGTCAGCCAGAATTCCGGGAACACCACGAGGCGAACCGAGGGCAGGTTGGCGCGGGCACCGGCCTGGGCCAGATTGTCGTCCAGATTGCGCATCATGATCCGGCGCGCTTCTGCAACGTCAACACCCAGCGGCACCAGACGCGGAACGGTCTGCATGGCCAGAACGTCGTACTGCTCTTCGTACTTTTCCCGCTTCGGGCCGCAGCGCTCGGCTTCCGCTTTCAGACGCTGCTGGGCAGCGGCCAGCCATTCGGCGCGGGTTTTCGGTTCAGGAAGGGCACCGGTTTCATCCGCCCATGCCTTGTAGCCAGCGCCATAAAGGTTTGCGCGCACAATGG
>JAEZBH010000336.1 GCA_023427285.1 Pseudomonadota bacterium | reverse complement strand
TCCACATAGAGCCGCTTCACCGCAACGTATGCAATAACCGTCAGGGGCCCTGAGAACAGCACGCCAATGGTGCCGAACAGCAATCCGGCGCCAATCACCGCGAACAGGGACAAGGCGGGCGACATGGCAACGGCGCGCTGCTGGAGCAGAGGCGTGATGATATTGCCCTCCAGCTGCTGGATAATCATGATAAGCGCCAGCGCCCACAGCGCCGTTTGGGGCGACTGGCCGAGCGCCACCAGCAGAATGGGCACGGCTGAAATGATCGGCCCCACCAGGGGAATGAACTCCGCCAATCCTGCAAACAGCCCGAGCGCCAGAGAAGACGGCACATCGAGGACGGACAGCCCCACCGACGTCAGCACGCCGATGATAATCATGGCGATCAGGCGCGACACCAGCCAGCGCCGCAGCGTGTCCCCCATCTCTTTGAGCGTGTCCAGCGCCAGCGGGCGACGGGACCGGGGCACCAGCGCCAGCAGTCCATTGACGTAAAGCGCAGGCTGAATGGCCAGATAGATGCCGCCCACAATAATGATCAACGCATCCGCAATCCCGCTGCTGATCGAGAACACGACGCGGCTCACATTGCCGATCATCTGCGTTAAGGCCGGAATTTCGTTGCCCAGCCGCGCAATGATCTGCCGCCCCAGATCCGTTTGACTGAGATGGATCTCAACCGCCCTTCCCGACTTGGGCATGGTCTCGATCAGGGACGCGATTTGCGCGCTGATCTCCGAGCCGAACAGCCAAATCCCGCCGCCGAGAAAGGCGATGACAATCGCAATCGACAAAGCCAGCGCCCAGTTTTCCGAAATGCGCAACCAGTGCCTGAGAGGCCGCGCCAGCGCCACCAGCGACACGGCCAGCAGCACCGAGCCCACAATGAGCATCAGGACGTGCAGCAACTGCCACAACACAAGGATGAGCAGCAGGATGAGGACAGCGATCAAAAACCGCCGGAGGAACCGCGCATCGCTCTCCAGTTCCACAGACCGTCCCTCCGCTGCGCTGTTCGTTGCCCTGCCCCCGACCGCGCCCGGAGGTTCCCTCGAACAGGAAGGCATTCCCCCTGCCCGCAGGACCGTGCGCAATGCTGAACTTCAGGAGCCCCGCTGATCCAATCGGACCCGGCTTTACCGTCAACCCGCGAAGGCCGGGCCGGTTCCCTCAGGCGGAATGAGTTCCAGCCCAAGGCACAAGCAAACACGCAAAATCAGCGCCGAACGACAGGAGGCCGGTTGGCGTTGCGTGTGAACAGAGAGGGGAGAAAAATGGGCCAGTGGCCACAGCGCCAGGGGAATTCCACCAGATAAATGGTGGGCGGTGACGGGCTCGAACCGCCGACCCTCTCGGTGTAAGCGAGATGCTCTACCAACTGAGCTAACCGCCCCTGTGCGTGCAGTCCTTTAGGGGCCGAGGCCCTTTCCGGTCAAGCGCATTTTCAGAAAAGAGCAATATTAGCGCATCAGAACCTGCCGGCGTTGTGGGGGTGCCCTGATCTTGCCTTCAAAAACCAACCACCCTCGCGCATTTGTTCTCAAAACACAGTCGCGTCCAAGGGGGAGTGAAGAATTGGCCCGGAATCGCATGCCGCCGCTCAAGGTGGTGCAGAACGCCTATGTGGTCCGCAATCTGGAAGAAGCCTGCCGCCGGTTCTCTGATCTCTACGGCATCGGCCCGTTCGTCGGCGGCGGCACGGGCGGCACTCTCGATGATCACGTCTATCGCGGCACGCCCGCCGCGCCCGTCCATCTGCGCGTGGCCTTCGCCCAATCGGGCGACATGAACATCGAACTGATGGAAATTCTGTCAGACGGCCCCAGCGCCATGCACGACATGTTCGCCAAAGGTGAAACCGGCTTCCATCACGTTGCCGTGTTCTCGGACGACTACGAAGCCGATCGTGATCGCCTCGTGGCGCTCGGTATGCCGGTGGCCAGCGAGTTCACCATCTTCGGGGGCCTGCGCGTCTGCTACATCGATGCCCGATCAACCCTTGGGCACATGATTGAACTCTATCCCGAGGCAGAGGCCCTGCGCGGGCTTTACCGGCGGGCCCGCGAGGCGGCGGCTGATTGGGACGGCCAGCAAACCCTGATTCCCTTCTGAGTGCCACCACTGAAAAACCCCGGCCCGCCTGAGGCGAACCGGGGTTTTCAATTCACGCGGCTTGCGTTTACCGCACCCGATCAGCGCACCAGCACCACCGCGGCCTGGCGCGTGCCATCCGCGGCCGTGCGCGCCTGTTCGATGGCATCTGAAATCTCGCCAATGTTCGCAGACACGGTGGCAACCGCCTCTGCCGCGCTTTGCATGTTCGATGACATGGTGCGCGACACCGCATTCTGCTCTTCCAGCGCGGAGGACGTGATCGTCACGTTCTCCCGCACCGTTGCAACCGCATTCGTGATCGCGCTGAGCGAGGCCACCACATCCGCCGAAATCGACTGGATGCGGTTGATTTCGGTGCCGATCTGCTCGGTTGCCTGCGAAGCCTGCGTGGCCAGCGCCTTCACTTCCTGAGCAACAACCGCGAACCCCTTGCCTGCATCGCCCGCATGGGCCGCTTCAATGGCGGCATTCAGCGCCAGCAGATTGATCTGGTTCGCCACCTTGCGAATCATGGTGGCGATGCCGTTCATCTCCTGAGCCGCGCTTGAGAGCGACTTGGTGCTCTGCTCCACCGCCGTTGTCTGTTCAACGGCGCTTTCCGTGGCGCTGAGCGAGTGGAACATGCTGCGGGAAATCTCATCAATGGAGGCCGCGAACTGTTCCGCGCTTGCCGCGATTTCCTCAACGCTGGTTGCCGTCTGCTTCGCCGCGCCAACGGCGGTCTCGGCATTCTGCGCCGACAGATCAATCGCCCCTTCGATCTGGCCGAAGTTGGTGTCGATCAGCGACTTCAGGTTGGCCAGCAGCTCGACCTTCTCCGTCACGTCCGAACCGAAGGCGACGATCTTCGAGATACGGCCATTCAGATCGAAAATCGGATTGTAGCTGGTCTCCATCTGAATCTGGCGACCATCCTTGGAGTAGAAGCGATACTGCCCGGTCTGATACCGCCCGGCGTTCAGCTCCGCCCAGAACGCGTCATAACGCGCGCCCAGCTCCAGATTGCCCATGAGCACCCGATGATGCCGACCTTCCAGCTCCGCCATGGTGAAGCCAAGAGCGTTCAGGAAGTTGTCGTTGGCCCGCTGGATCACGCCGTCCACCGACATTTCCAGAATCGCCTGCGACCGGCCGATGGCGGCAATTTGCGATGCGTAATCAAGGTTGAGCAGCCGCTCGCGCGCATCTGCCCACTCCACCACGAAGCCAATGCGCTCGTCATTCTCAATCAACGGTACGGCACGCAAATCGAACACCCGATGACCCACATTGATGGTCGCCGAATGGGGCTTCGTCAGATAGGTCAGCAGCCGAACCTGATGCTCCGGGTTCTTGTGGAACACGCCGATGTCGCAGCCAATCAGAGAATCGGCGCGGAAATTCGGCAATTCCTTCTGAAGGTCAGCCTCGGCTTCCTTCATCAGGGCCGTGACGGCCGGATTCATGTAAATGATCTTGAAGTTGGCATCAGCGATCATGATGTTCGTGCGGACCGCGTCCATAGCCGTTTTGTAAAACGCTAACACAATGCAACCTTTCCGCTGCCATCTGGCCGCGCTTAAAAACGCAGATAAACTGATAGGCGGCACCATCTAGGAATATCGTTACCGAAACGTGAATTGTCCGTAGCACCAAACTCGAAACGAGAGAGCCTGTGCCATCGTGCCGCGCCCGCATTCCGCTTTCGGCCAAAGCGCACGCTATGCGCTAGAGCGACTTTCGAGCAAAACGCATGTTTTGCGGTTAAGAAAGCGCGACCAACAAAGGGTTTAGAGCAGGCGGCCTGCTGCAAGCTGGTCGCAAACCGCTCTAATTAGCCGAAGCGCTGATGAAGGGCGTGCAAACGGAGTCAAACCCGAGCACGTGGGCTGTCCGGCCAAGGCCCATCCAAGCCGCAACGCAATGAGCAAGATCGACAATCTCAGCGTCGCTGAACTGCGCTT
>JAEZBH010000561.1 GCA_023427285.1 Pseudomonadota bacterium | reverse complement strand
CCGTAATGTTGATGATGACGCCCTTTGCGCCGCGCATGGAAACTTCGTCCAGCAGCGGGTTGGCGATAGCGGCCTGTGCGGCCTCGATGGCGCGGCTCGGGCCTTCAGCCTCGCCCGTGCCCATCATCGCCTTGCCCATCTCGCTCATGACGGTGCGGATATCGGCGAAGTCGAGGTTGATGAGGCCCGGCATAACCATCAGGTCGGTGATGCCGCGCACGCCCGCGTCCAGCACCTCGTCAGCCATGATGAAGGCTTCCTTGAAGGTGGTCTGCGGGTTGGCAATGCGGAACAGGTTCTGGTTCGGGATGATGATGAGGGTATCGACGTGCTTCTGGAGTTCGGCGATGCCTTCCTCTGCCGAGCGCATGCGGCGCGCGCCCTCGAAGCTGAACGGCTTGGTGACGACGCCGACGGTCAGGATACCCTTCTCGCGAGCGGCGCGGGCAATGATCGGTGCAGCGCCGGTGCCGGTGCCGCCGCCCATGCCGGCGGTGATGAACACCATGTGCGCGCCCTCGAGCGAGGCTTCGAGCGTCTCAAGGGTTTCCTCGGCAGCGGCGCGGCCGATTTCCGGACGCGAGCCTGCGCCCAAGCCTTGGGTGATCTTGAGGCCGAGCTGAATGCGGGTTTCCGCGGGGCTTGCGGCAAGCGCCTGCGCGTCCGTGTTGGCAACGACGAAATCGACGCCCTGCAACCCGGAATTGATCATGTTGGCGACCGCGTTGCCACCGGCACCGCCTGCACCGATGACCATGATGCGCGGGGCCAGTTCGGTAAGCTCCGGCCGCTTCAGTTCAATACCCATTGCCCAAACCTCCTTGTCTCGACGAAGTGCGCTCTCGGACGCTTTTAATACTTGTATTACTTACATCTGATCCATCGGGAGTAATCTCACAAGCTCCCACGAAGGATCTCGATCATTCTCTCCAGCGGACTGCGCGAAATCCGGTTCATGGACACGCGCCCATCCCGCCAGATGTCCTGGCCTTGTTTCATCTCGTGCAGCACCAATCCAACGAGCGTCGAAAATGCCGGTCCTGTTGCCGCTTCAGGTAATCCCTCAAGTGGGCGGGGCGTGGCAATTTTTGTTTCTCGTCCGAACACGCCCGTGGCGAAATGCGCGATACCGTTGAGGTCCGCCACACCGCCCGTCAGCACAACAGAACGTCCCACCGCACGGCGGAATCCCAGTTCGTCGAGCCGCTGGGCCACTTCAGAGAGAATCGCCTCCACCCTCATGCGGATGACGCTGGAGAGCTGCGCCTTGGTGATCCACGAAGCCGGACCGCCCTCGCGGATCGGCTGCACCTCGACCAGATCGTGATTATCCCGCGTCGTTGTAATCAGCGTGCCGTGCAGCGAGAGCATGCGCTCGGCGTGCGCCCGGCGCGTATTAAACGCCGCGGCGATATCGTTGACGATGTCAGAGCCGCCCATGGGCACGCCGGCCATGCCGACGACCATGCCGCGCGCCAGCACCGAGACGTTGGTGACGCCCGCGCCCATCTCCACCAGCGCCACGCCCAGCTCGCGCTGCTCCGCCTCAAGACAGGCAAGGCCCGAGGCCAGCGGAGAGGCAACGATGGCCTGAACGTCGAGGTGCGCCTGGCGCACGCACAGATCAAGATTGCGCAAGGGAGCCGTATCGGCGGAGACGACGAGAATATCCACGCCCAGCCGCTCGGCATGGAAGCCCAGCGGGTTCACGACGCCCGTCAGCCCGTCGATGGTATAGATAGCCGGAATGGCGTGCAGGATGGTGCGCCCGCCCGGATCAATGCGCTCACGGCCTTCCTGCAGAACGCGGTCGATGTCGGAGCGCTCGATCGGGTGACCGGCAATGTCCACATCGACCTGATGGATCTGGTAGCTGAGCCCGCCCGAGGACATGCTGACGATCACCCGGTCCACCGTGGTCTCGGCCATCTTCTCGGCCTGCTCCATGGCGGCGCGAATGGCGCGCTCGGTCGCCTCCATGTCCGCGACCATGCCCTTGCGCACGCCGGTGCACAGCTGGTGGCCGAAGCCGAGGATGCGCGGCTCGCTGTCGGGCGTCAGCAGGGCGATCAGCGCCGCCACCTTGGAGCTGCCGACGTCCAGCGCCGCAATCACCCGCTCTCCCTTGGAAAGGGCCAGTCTGGCCCCGCCTCTGCGCCGGTTTCCGCTCATATACTCATTCCCTGCGTTCCCGCCTTGGCCGGAACACCGCCACCAGTGGTATCGCTGCTCTTCGAGAGGGTGGCTGCACGCCGTGTGTAAATTCGATCTTCCTGACGCATGTCGAAGCGAGCAAAGCCGCGCCCCAGAAGCCCGGTGCTGCGCTCCATTTCAGCGAAACGCTCCAGCGCCTTGCGGCTGGCGTCCTCGCCCTCGGGCAGCATGAGCAGCTCGCCCGAGCGGAAGCGCAGGTCCCAGCGCCGCCCGCCAACCCAGGTGGCGGCGTCCACGCGCGAGCGCAGCTCGGGGTGGATCGACAGCAAGGAGTAAAGGCCCATGGTGTTCTGGTTGGCGTCCGGCCCCACCACCAGCGGCAGGTTCATGAACTGCTTCACCCGCTCGGTTTCCAGCACCCGGCCATAAACGTCGATGACGCTGAGGCGGCCCTGATGCTGCCAGATGGCGATCGGCTTGCGCTCCTGCACCACGATCTTGAGCGTATCGGGCAGGCGCCGGGAAACGGAGGCTTCCGCAATCCACGGATTTTCCTTCAGCCGCGCCCGCACGTCATCAAGGTCGATGGCCAGCATGGAGTTGGTGCGTCCATCCAGAACCGCGCTGTAAACGGCCAGACGCGGCGCGTGATTGACGCCGGTGACCTGAAGCGTCGTCACCTC
The DNA here is from genome assembly GCA_023427285.1 of Pseudomonadota bacterium. GTDB lineage: Bacteria > Pseudomonadota > Alphaproteobacteria > Sphingomonadales > Sphingomonadaceae > Pedomonas. The sequence goes on along the minus strand of JAEZBH010000561.1, from coordinate 3,122 downwards.
GAAGCCGAGGCTGGCGACGCCCTGCGCCAGCCCGAAGCTGATCCGCTTGGGCACATCGAAATACCACAGGCTAAGGCCCGCCACGGCACCGGCCAGCGCCAGACCGCCAGCCAGCATGAGGCCGCGGCGCGCTGCCCGCCAGGGCGCACCTGCTTGTTGTTTCTTCGATTTTGATGAGCGACGGCTCATCGACTGCCCCCAGCCTCCTCAATCAGCATGCCCACCAGCGCATCAAAACTAATGCCCCGATAAGCTGCCTGTTCCGGCACCAATGACAGCGGGGTCATACCCGGCTGCGTATTCACTTCAAGCAGGTAAAGCGTCCCCGGCTCGCCCGCCGTATCGTCATAGCGGAAATCCGAGCGCGACACACCCCGACAACCGAGAGCTTTGTGCGCCGCCACCGCCATTTCCATCGCTTCGCGGGTTGCATCCGGGTGAATCGGCGCAGGGATGACATGCCGGGTCAGGCCGTCGGTGTACTTGGCCTCGTAATCATAGAACCCCTGCGTCGGCTCCAGCTCGGTCACAGCCAGCGCCTCGCCGTTGTGTACGGCGACGGTCAGCTCGCGCCCCGGAATGAACGGCTCGGCCAGCAACTCATCGAACTCCTGCCACGGCCCCTTCGAGTCGCGGCTGATCGGATTGCCGTAATTGGAGCTGTCCGTCACGATGGCAACGCCCACCGACGACCCCTCGTTCACCGGCTTCAGCACATAGGGGCGCGGCAGCGGGTCGGCCTCAAAAATGCTCTCGGACTTCACGACGCCGCCGCCCGGCATGCGAATACCTGCCTGCACCAGCATGGTTTTGGTCAGCTGCTTGTCGATGGCAACGGCGGAGGTCGTCAGCCCGGAGTGGGTGTAGGGAATGCCCATCAAATCCAGAAGGCCCTGCACCGTGCCGTCTTCGCCCGGCGTGCCGTGCAGCGCGTTGAACACCACGTCCGGCTTCAGCTCAAGCAAACGCTGGGCCACGTTGCGATCCATATCGAGCGCGGTCACGCGATAGCCCAGCCGCTCGCAGGCAGCGGCTACAGCCTTGCCCGAGGTCAGGGAGACGTCCCGCTCGGCGGACCAGCCGCCCATCAACACCACTACATGACGGCTCATGCCTTACCCTTCACAGTATCGCGGCGGCCAATGCGCTGGATCTCCCACTGGAGATCAACGCCGCTCGTCTCCTTCACGCGGGCGCGCACATCCTCGCCCAGATCCTCCAGATCCGCAGAGCTTGCCCCGCCCGTGTTCAGGAGGAAGTTGCAATGCTTCTCGCTCACCTGCGCCCCGCCTCGGGTCAGCCCCCGGCATCCGGCGGCATCCACCAGTTGCCAGGCCTTGTGCCCGTCCGGGTTCTTGAAGGTCGAGCCGCCCGTGCGGGAGCGCAGCGGCTGGCTGGCCTCGCGCTCGGCCGCAATGCGGTCCATCTCCGCACCCACAACAGCGGGATCAGCGGCAACGCCTTGCAGCACCGCCTCGACCACAATCGCCCCTTCGGGAAGTTCGGAGTGGCGATAGGTATAATTCAGGGCAGCAGCAGGCAGAACCTCCACCCGGCCATCCCGATGCACCACAGTGCATTCCACCAGCACGTCCGCCGCTTCGCGGCCATAAGCGCCCGCGTTCATGCGCACGGCCCCGCCAATGGTGCCGGGAATGCCGCGCAGGAACTCCATGCCGCCAATGCCTGCATCCCGTGCAGCGCTTGCCGCCGTGATGCCCATCGCCGCCGCTCCGGCGCGCACCCGGTTGCCCGGCTCCACCGTCACTTGCGCAAAGGCTTTGGACAGGCGCACGACCACGCCTTCAACGCCGCCGTCCCTCACCAGCAGGTTCGAGCCGACGCCCACCGGCAGCACCGGCACGTCTTTCGGGCAGGCTTTCAGGAAGTCCACCAGATCCGCAAGGTCCGCCGGGCGGAACAGCACGTCCGCCGGGCCGCCGCAGCGAAACCAGATGAAGTCCGCCAGCGAGCCGTTCGCCTCCAGCGTGCCGCGCACGGGCGGCAGCCGGTCGATCAGGGCAGGAGTGGCCGTTGCCAGCGTCATGCCGCCACTTCCTCGCGGCGCGCCTTGATCGCGTCGGCAAGACCTGCGGCCCACTTGGTGATGTCGCCTGCGCCAAGGCAGACCACCATGTCGCCCGGCTTTGCCATTTCGGCCAGTTGCTCGGCCAGATGCTCGGCGCTGTCGGTGCCGATGGCATGACGATGGCCGCTGGCCTTCAGGCCCTTGACCAGTTCATCGCGATCCGCGCCCTCGATCGGGCTCTCGCCAGCGGCATAAACCGGGGCAACGATCACCGTGTCGGCATCGTTGAAGCAGGTGCGGAATTCGCTCATCAGGTCGCGCAGGCGCGTGTAGCGGTGCGGCTGGGCCACGGCGATGACCCGCCCCTCGCCGATGCCTTCGCGCGCTGCGGCCAGCACGGCGCGGATCTCGACCGGGTGATGGCCGTAGTCATCAATGACCGTCACGCCGTCCACCTCGCCCACGCGGGTGAACCGGCGCTTCACGCCGCCGAATTCGGCAAAAGCCCGCTTCAGAGCTTCATCCGAGACGCCCAGCTTCTGCGCCACGGCAATGGCAGACAGCGCGTTCTGCACGTTGTGGCGGCCCGGCATGGCCAGCTCCAGCCCCTCGATGGTGCGCTGCTCGCCGGTGCGGCGGTTGGTGATGATGACGTTGAAGCGGTTGCCGCCGGGGAACGGCGTCACCTGGTCGCCGCGCACGTCTGCCTGCGCATTGAAGCCGTAGGTGACGATCGGGCGATCGGTCACGTGCGGGATCAGCGCCTGCACTTCCGGGTGGTCAAGGCACATCACCGCCGCGCCATAGAAGGGCACATGCTCGATGAACTCGATGAACGACTGCTTCACCTTCTCGAACGAGCCGTAGTGGTCGAGGTGCTCGGGGGCGATGTTGGTGACGATGGCAATGGTCGGCGGCAGGCGCAGGAACGAGCCGTCGGATTCGTCGGCTTCCACCACCATCCACTCGCCCTCGCCGAGGCGCGCGTTGGTGCCATAGGCGTTGATGATGCCGCCGTTGATGACGGTCGGGTCCAGCCCGGCCTTGTCCAGCACGGCAGAGATCAGCGAGGTCGTCGTCGTCTTGCCGTGGG
>JAEZBH010000560.1 GCA_023427285.1 Pseudomonadota bacterium | reverse complement strand
GATTATTGGTGCGCACCAGCAGCAGGCATTTATCGGCAAATTGCCCCATGGTGGACCACAGCTTCTGGCCGTTGACCACATAAACGTCTCCCCGCCGCTCGGCGCGGGTTTTCAGGCTGGCAAGGTCTGAACCGGCATTGGGTTCAGAGAAGCCCTGACACCAGATTTCACCTTCAAGAATGCGGGGAATATATTGGGCCTGCTGCTCTGCGCTGCCCCATTCAAACAGGGTGCAGGCGGCATGGTAGGTGGACATGAAGGAGAGCAGCAGGCGCGGCGTGTCTGCCCGCGCCAGTTCTTCATAAATAACCTTCTGTTCCGCAAGGCTGCGGCCCCCGCCGTGCCAGTTTGCAGGCCAGTGCGGAATGGCATAGCCGCCGTCTACCAGCTTTGCGAACCAGCTTCGCTGAGTTTCCAGAAAGGCGGCGTGATCCGTGCATGACTGACGCCAGCCCTTCGGGGCGTTTGCGGACAGCCAGTCGCGAACTTCGCGTCGCAGCGCATCGAGTGCTTCGGCCAACCTGTCTCTCCAATCTGGGCATTCCTGTTTTCTGTTCTACGAACGGCGGCGTGCCGCAAGGCCCCGGCGGAGATATCGGGAAGGCGATACGGCCTACACCGCAACCTCGATGAACTCGCCGTTGATGCGAACCGGAAAGGTTTTGATCGGGCTGGCGGCGGGGCCTTTGATCGGCTGGCCGGTCTCAAGATCGAACCGCGCGCCGTGGTAAGGGCATGAGATCCAGCCGTCTCGCAGCCGTCCGCATTCCAGGGGCTGTTCGGCATGGCTGCACTGGTTTTCTACCGCATAAATTCGCCCCTCAAATTTACACAGCAGAAAAGAATTTCCGTTTATCTCCAGTGGCTTGATTGCGCCTTCCGGTATGGATTCCGCCGTGCATGCGTATGAAAAAACCGGCTGTTCCACTCTGTTTCCTCCCCCGAAAAATCGCGCTGGCGATCGTGTGGGCCGCCCGCTGGTAATAGACACCATTGTTGATTAGCAAAATATGGAACAGATTATGAGGAGCCGGTATGCGCTGCAAGCCAACGCAAGTCCCCCCCGTGGCGGAAATCGACATCGCTGCACTTCGTGAGAAGTATCAGCGTGAGCGCGAGCGGCGTCTTCGCAGCGAAGGCCAGAGCCAATACGTTCGCCCGACCGGAGATATTGTAGAGGATTACGCGGCTGATCCGCATATGCCGGTCGCGCCGCGCGATGCCATTTCCGAAGATATTGACGTTATCATTCTGGGCGCGGGTTTTGGCGGCATCCTCTCCGCCTATCACCTCAAGCAGGCCGGGGTGACGAATTTCCGCAATATCGATACGGCCGGCGACTTCGGCGGCGTGTGGTACTGGAACCGGTATCCGGGCGTGCAGTGCGATAATGACGCCTACTGCTATCTGCCCCTGCTGGAAGAGACGGGTTTCATGCCGTCCCAGAAATTCACCGATGGCGCCGAGATCTACCAGTATTGCAGGCATATTGCCGAGAAGTTCGATTTTCACCGGCAGGCGCTGTTCCACACGCTGGTTGAATCGCTGCGCTGGGATGAAGACATCAAGCGCTGGCGCATTTCCACGAACCGCGGCGATGACATTCGCGCACGCTTTGTGATTGTGGCGGCAGGTGTTCTCAACATGCCCAAGCTGCCCGGCATTCCCGGCATCAATGAATTCAAGGGCAAGATGTTCCACACGGCCCGCTGGGACTATGAGTACACCGGCGGGAGTTTCGGCAATCCGGTGCTCGACAAGCTGGCCGACAAGCGGGTGGCGATTGTGGGAACGGGCGCGACGGCCATTCAGGCCATTCCGCACCTGGGGAAGTACGCAAAGCAGCTTTACGTTCTCCAGCGCACCCCGTCGAGCGTGGATGAACGCCAGAATCCGCCAACCGACCCGGAGTGGGTGAAGTCTTTGAAGCCCGGCTGGCAGAAGGAGCGGCAGGCCAATTTCCATCGTGCCGCCATGGAATTTTTCAAACCGGGTGAAGCGGATCTGGTTTGCGATATCTGGACCGAGATTGCGCGCAACCTGTCTGCCGAACTTGAGGCCGAAGGCTGGCCGCAGTTGACGGTGGAAGAGTTCATGACCCGCCGTGAGCACATGGACTATCAGGTGATGGAGCGTCTGCGCCGCCGTGTTGAAGAAATTGTTGAAGATCCGCAAACGGCTGAGGCGCTGAAGCCCTATTATCGCCACCTGTGCAAGCGCCCGCTCTCCAACAATGACTATTATCCGACGTTCAATCGGCCCAACGTCACGCTGATCGACGTGTCCGAAACCAAGGGCGTCGAGCGGCTGACAGAGACCGGCTTCATTGCAAATGGCGTGGAGCATGAGGTTGATTGCATGATTTTTGCCAGCGGCTTCGAGGTGACGAGCGATCTTGAGCGGCGCTGGGGCATCAAGACGGTTGAGGGCCGGGGTGGCCTGTCGATTTTCAAGCACTGGGCCGAGGGTCCCAAGACGCTGCACGGCACCATGACCCATGGTTTCCCGAACCAGTTCTATATCGGCTACATTCAGGGCGGCCTGAACGCTTCCGTGACCGAGCAGTTCGGCAAGCAGGGCCTGCACATTGCGCACATCATCAGTGAAGCGCTGAAGCGCAGTGCAACGGTGGTGGAAGTGAGCAAGGAGGCGATGGACGATTACGTCCGCACCTTCGAGGAACTGGAGGTCGATCTGTCCGGCTTCCAGAGCCAGTGCCCGCCCAGCTACTTCAATAACGAAGGCGAAGCCAACACGCGCTGGGCGCTGTTCAGGGGCTATGGCCCCGGCTGGGATGCCTTTCAGGCGCTGCTGGCGGAGTGGCGCGCCAGCGGCGACATGCCCGGCCTCGTTCTTGAGTGCGAGGATCGCGTGGGGGATGTTTTGGAGACCACTCCTTAATGGGTCTTGGCAGCAGGCCCGGTTCCAATGCCAACTTGGGCTCTGACCTTGCAGGCCGCATCAAGCAGGAGGATGTCATGGACAAGCCGGTTGATATCAGCGACGAGGATCTGGCCCGACCGCTCACCTATCCGGTCACGGCCTTCCTTTCCCCGGATTATGCCAGGGCAGAGCGTGATCTCCTGTGGCCGAAGGTGTGGCAGCACGCTGGCCGGGTTGAGGAAATTCCAGAGGTTGGCAATTTCATCACCTACGAAATTGGCGATGATTCCATCATCATTGTCCGCACCGGGCCAGAAACCCTCAAGGCCTACCACAATGTTTGCCCGCACCGGGGGCGCAGGCTGGTGGATACGCCCTGCGGAGAGAACCGGGCCTGCGGCAAGCGTAAACAGTTCGTCTGCGGTTTCCATGGCTGGACCTTCGATCTTGAAGGCAAGAATGTCTATGTTCACGACAAGCAGGACTGGCTTGGTGAACTGACGGAAGAGCATACGTCGCTCAGCCCGGTGAAGGTTGACACCTGGGGCGGCTGGATCTTCGTGAATATGGACCCGGATTGCGTGCCGCTGCGCGAGTTTCTGGAGCCCGCCGCCAGTATCCTTGATCCGTTCCAGATGGAGAAGATGCGTTACAAGTGGCGGCAGTGGGTTATTTTCGACTGCAACTGGAAGACGGCGCTTGAGGCCTTCATGGAGCCGTACCATGTTGCCGGCACCCACACCCAGATGCTGGAGCACGGCGACTATTACGCCTACAGCGCCCCTTATGGCCTGCACGGCGTCAGCGGCTTTGATCAGCGCGATCCTGATTTGCAGATGAAGCAATCTGCAACTGTGACGCGTGCCGGAAAGGGCTCTGATCCGCGCATTTCGACCTACGAATTGCAGAATGAGATCTACACCACCGTCAACAACGCCAGCACCACCGAAACTCTGGTGAACGCTGCCCGGCGCTTGATTGACGAACTGCCGGAAGGCACGCCCGCGCCTGAGGTTATCAAGCACTGGCTGGCCTCAGCCAAGGCGGACGATGCAGCGCGCGGCGTGATCTGGCCGGAGATTACGCCCGAGCAGATGGCGAAGGCCGGCCTTGCCTGGCATGTGTTTCCAAACATGTCGATCCTTCAGGGCATTACCTTTGCCCTGTGCTATCGCGCCCGCCCTTACGGGGGCGATCCCGATAAATGCATTTTCGAGGCCTATTCCATCGAGCGCTTCCCCGAGGGGCAGGAGCCGAAGACCGAATGGGTCTATGCCGATCCGACTGCGGAGAAGTGGGGCCTCGTGCTCTCGCAAGACTTCTCGAACATGGCTGCTGTGCAGAAGGGCATGAAGTCACGCGGATTCCGCGGAACCCTGCCCAATCCGCATCAGGAGCAGAAGGTCACGAACTTTCACCGCAACCTGGCCCGTTTCATGGGAACAGGCGCACCGAAATTGCTCAATAAATAACGATAGTTAAAAAGGGAATTAGTATGTCCGTTCCTGTTTACAAGCGGATTCTCGAGCTTCTGGAAGCGGAGGGGATCAACACCCTGTTCGGTATTCCCGACCCGAACTTCGTGCATATGTTCCTTGAGGCGGAGAGCCGGGGCTGGACGGTTGTTGCGCCCCACCATGAAGAATCCGCAGGCTTTATGGCAGAGGCCGCATCGCGCATGTCGGGCAAGCCGGGCCTTTGCATCGGCACCTTGGGGCCGGGCGTTGCTAATCTGGCGGGCGCAATGATGTGCGCCAAGGTTGAAAATTCTCCCGTTATTTTCCTTGGCGGCCAGCGTGCGCGCGTCACCGAGCAGCGGGTGCGCCGCGGGCGTATTCAGTTCGTCAAGCAGGCCGAACTTTTTGCGCCGTCGGTCAAGTATTCGGCCTCGATCGAATATGCAGACCAGACGGATGAGATCATCCGCGAAGGCGTGCGCCGGGCGCTCTCCGGCACGCCGGGCCCGGTTTATATTGAATATCCGGCGCATGTGATCCTTGAGGAACTGGACGTACCCGCTGCAACGCCGCCGAGCACTTACCGTCTGGTCAATCAGGGCGCAGGTTCGGCGGAAGTGGCAGAGGCTGCCCGCCTGATCCGCGAGGCGAAGTCGCCGATCCTTCTGGTTGGTCATGGCGTGCACACCTCGCGCACCGGAGAGCAGGTCAAGCAGTTGGCCGAGCTGATGCAGTGCCCGGTCATTCAGACCTCCGGCGGCACGTCGTTCATCCCCGGCCTTGAAGACCGCACCTTCCCGTACGGCTTCTCTCCGGCGGCGGTAGAAGCGGTGGTCAAGTCTGACCTCTGCGTTGCGCTGGGCACGGAACTGGGCGAGCCGGTGCATTACGGCAAGACCCGCCACTGGGCCGAAAACAACGCCAACCGCAAGTGGATTTACGTTGAGCAAGACCCGACCGCGATCGGCGTCAATCGTCCGATCGACGTGCCGCTGGTGGGCGATCTGCGCGGTGTTGTGCCCCAGCTCGTCGATGCCCTGAAGGGCACGCCGCGCACGGCGTCTGCCGACCTTGCCCGCTGGATCAAGGCGGATGCCGAGCGTCTGGAGCAACTGGCAGCCGAGGCGCCGACGGGTCGCGAGCGGATTCACCCGGCACGGTTCGTGGTGGAGGCAACCAAGGCTTTCCCGAAGGACGGCATTATGGTTCGCGATGGCGGTGCGACCGTCATTTTCCAGTGGACCTATTCGCAAGCCAAGCCGCATGACGTGATCTGGAACCAGAACTTCGGCCATCTGGGCACGGGTCTGCCGTATGCCGTTGGCGCAATGGTTGCCGAAGGCGGCAAGCGCCCCGGCATGCTGCTGACCAGCGACTCTGCATTCCTGTTCCACATTTCAGAACTGGAAACCGCCGCGCGCCAGAAGCTGCCGCTGGTGTGCGTGGTGGGCGTTGACCACCAGTGGGGCCTTGAGGTTGGCGTTTACAAGCGCACGTTCGGCCACGGCACCTCCGAGACCGGCGTTCACTGGAGCAAGGACGTTCGTTTCGACAAGATTGCCGAGGGCCTTGGCTGCTACGGTGAATATGTGGAACGCGAAGAGGACATCGCCCCGGCAATTGAGCGGGCCTATGCCAGCGGCAAAACCGCCGTCATTCACGTGGCGATCGACCCGAAGGCCAACTCTGAGGAAATGCCCAACTATCAGGAATTCCGCACCTGGTACGCTGAGGGTTCCCAGTAAGTGAGCGTATCCCGCTGATGCAAAAGACCCGTGCCGCGCTGAAACTGCGCGGTGCGGGTTACGCATTTGCGGCTTGTATCATAGAGTTGTTTGCAATCAGGTTCGG
>JAEZBH010000548.1 GCA_023427285.1 Pseudomonadota bacterium | reverse complement strand
GAACAAGGGGCAGGGGGGGCGCGGCAAGACCGGGCTCCGTTCCGTTTTGAAGCGCCAGTCTGCGCTGGCTGGCACCGCCGCCGCGCTGGCGATGGCAACGATGGCACCGTTGGCTGCACAGGCGGGGGCGCTGTCCGTGTGCGCCGGTTCGCTCGGCACCTATGTTTGCTCGGTTGATCCGGACAAGTACGAAGACGGTATCTATTTTTCGGAAGTCGATGACCTGACCGTCACGATTGAAGACGGTGTCGAGGTTGAGCCGGTTTCCGGCACTGATGGCGTTTCTCTTTACGGTGGCGCTGACGTCTCGCTCACCAGCGGCGGGACGATCGTCACAAGCGATGCCGCTGCCATTGTCATTTCGGCCGGTGCCGCTGCGCAGCTGACTTCGACCGGCTCGATTGCAACGTCGGGTTCGGGCGGCATTGCTGTAGACGTGAGCGCCGGAACTGGCGATGCGACCGTGTCGGTGGCTGACATCACCACGACCGGCGACGGCGCGCTCGCTTTGGCGGTTAACAGCAGAGACGGCGCGTCTGTGGTTACTGTGACCGGCAACCTCTCGACCAGCGGCGACGATGCGGGAGGCGTCACTGTTACCGGACAGGATGCGGATCTGACCGTTGCAGGCAATGTCTCGACCCAGGGCGACGGCGCATACGCCAGCGCGGTTTTCGTTTCTGCTGCCGAGGCGGCGACGGTTGACATTAGCGGCAATGTCTCGACCCGTGGCGACGGCGCGATGGGTGTTCGTGTCTACTCCGGCGGCACCGCTGACGTATCCGTTGGCGGCGATGTGACGACCCAGGGCGATGACGCAGTGGGTATATTCGTCCTATCGGTTGGAAGTGTTGACGTCACCGTTGGCGGCGATGTGACGACCCAGGGCGACGATGCTTTTGGCATTATGGCGATGGGTAGCGGCACCGTGGGCGTGTCTGTCGGCAACGTTTCCACGCAGGGCGACAGCGCTTTTGCGCTCCAGCTCCTTGCAGGTGCCGGGTATGACGCTGACACCCAGTCCGATATCCCCGCCTCAGTAACCCTGACGGCTGGCGACGTCTCGACGGAAGGCGACGGCTCAGGCGCGGTCTTCATCGAGGCAGAGGGCTCTGTCACGGCAACCCTTGGCAATGTTTCGACCGAGGGCGACGGCGCAGGCGCGGTGGTGATCGCTACCGAAGCGGTATATGATGGTGTCGCGTCGAGCTGGGTTGGCGGCAACGTTACCCTGACGGCTGGCAATGTTTCCACCCAAGGAGATGGCTCGGTTGGTGTTGACATCGAGGCCCAGGGCTCGGTGGACGCCACGCTGGGCAATGTTTCGACGCGCGCTGATGGCGTCTATGCCATCAACATCGAAACCCAAGGTCTGGTCTACTGGGACTATGACCTTCAGGAGGGGACGTATGTTGCGGCTGACGTCACCCTCGTCGCGGGCAACGTTGAAACCCGGGGGGATGGCGCCAAGGGTGTCGATATCGCTGCCTACGGCGGCGCAGTCGATGCAACGCTGGGCAATGTCTCGACGCGCGGTCACGGCGCAACGGCAATCGAAATCGCTGCCTACAGCTCGGAAGAGGCGCTCGGCAACGTCACGCTGACGGCTGGCGACATCTCGACCAGAGGTATTCAGGCCAATGGTGTTGACATCTATGCTGAAGGCTCGGTGACGGCAACGGTGGGCAATGTCACGACCAATGGCTATCATGCCTATGGCGTTGACATCTTTGGCTATGGCTCGGTGACGGCAACGCTCGGCAACGTGACCACCCAGGGCGATCGCTCAGGCGCGATCGATATCGGGGTTGGTTCGGTGTGGGATGCCGAGACGGAAACCTACAGTGCCGGCAACATTACGCTGACGGCCGGGAATGTCTCGACGCAGGGCGCTGAGGCCGCTGGCGTTAGCATCTATGCAGCAGAAGGCTCGGTGCCGGCAACGCTGGGCAACGTCTCCACGCAGGGCTATCGCTCAAGCGCGATCAATATTGGCGCCGTCAACACTTCAAACGGTTGGAACAGTGGCGATCAGATCGTCGGCGAGGCAAACATTAACCTGACGGCTGGCGATGTCTCGACCCAGGGCGATGAGGCTCTGGCAGTTGGGCTTTGGGCAGAAGGCTCGGTGACGGCAACGCTGGGCAATGTGTCCACCCAGGGCGATCGCTCAGACGGCATCGAAATCGGCGCTTACACGACCTACAATGATGACACCGGTAACTGGTATGCCGAGAACGTCACTCTGACGGCAGGCAACGTCTCGACCCAGGGCGCTTACGCCTATGGCGTTGACATCACTGCCTATGGATCGGTGACGGCAACGCTGGGCAACGTCTCCACCCAAGGCGATCGCTCGACCGCAATCGTGATTGAAGCCATCAATACGGCAAACGGTTGGAACAGTGGCCCGCTGATCGTCGGCGAGACGAACATTGACCTGACGGCCGGCGATGTCTCGACCCAGGGCGATGAGGCTATGGCAGTTGGGCTTTGGGCGGATGGCTCGGTGACGGCAACGCTGGGTAATGTCTCCACCGAGGGCGATGCTGCCGATGCTATCGAAATCGGCGCTTACGCGACCTATGATTCCGACACTGAGACCTGGTCTTACTCTAATGTCACGCTGATCACTGGCAACGTCTCGACCC
>JAEZBH010000523.1 GCA_023427285.1 Pseudomonadota bacterium | reverse complement strand
CTGGCGTGGCTTCCGCCCTACTATACGTCTCTGGGCTGGAGCCCTACCTCTGCGGGTCTCATGCTCGGCGGCATCACGATGACGGAAGTGTGCGCAGGGCTTGCCGTCTCCACCTGGATCGGGCGCTTTCCCGACCGGCGCGGACCGCTGCTGTTCGTGCTGACCTGTCTGACCGCCGGGCTGACGCTGCTGGTTCTGGCTCCCGGCATGACGGTTGCCGTCTGCATTCTGCTGGGCGTGGGCGTCGGCTCGCTGTTCCCGCTCACCCTCATCGTCACTATCGACCACCGGGACGATCCGCGCGAGGCCGGTGCGCTCGCCGCTGCGGTTCAGGGCGGCGGCTACATAATCGCCGCCTTCTTCCCCCTGCTGGCGGGCCTCCTGCGCGATCGCTTCGCTGACCTCACGCAGGCATGGATCGCCATGGGCGTTGGCGTTCTGGTCATGATCCTGATGACGCTGCGCCTCTCCCCCGCGTCCTATCGCCGGGAAGCGCCGTCCCGCCCGCTCTGATCGCCAACCGGCATCTGCTGCGGCTCCAGCGGTTTGCAATCCGGCCCGAGCACGACGGCCTGCCCGCCATTCACAGCCGGCCCCTGAAACGTTGCGCTGCGCCCATCTGTGGTCACGGTGCCAACCAGCACCTCGCCCGACAGGAGGCGAGACCCGCCCGGTTGCCGGAGCACGTCAACCACCACCGGCACGTCAAGCTGACTCGCATCCACCTGAAACGAGGGCGTAACATCAACGCTCTCTGCCCGGTGCGCGACGCTGGCATCGGCCACGTGCGCAACATTGTTGCACTCGCCAGCCAGAACAGGCCCGGTTAACAGCAGCGTTGCCACGGCTGTATTAATCATTTGTTGCAGCCAAGTCACAGGGGCACACTTTCCTATCTCATGGTGCGGGTTTTGATGCTGATCCCCGCTGACAAGAGGATTGGCCTTGAGTAGCTTTCCCTCAGCTTTGGTACACAGAGTGGCCAGGGTTCAGGGAAATGAAAAGCCGATAAATCGGCAATAAGATTTATAAGACTCGTCACGAAGCGAAGGGGTCCGGGCCAAGTCCGGGCCCCTTTGTTCATATTGGCTCATGCCCGTAAATATTTGATACAAAACAAAAAAGCCGGTGCGTGAGCAACCGGCTTTTTCTTTGCTGTGAGTTTTCAGGCTGACCCCGATCAGCTTTTCGGGCTGGTGATGGGCAGCTCTTGCGACGACGGGCCCGGCAGGTCATCGATCGTCACCCACTCGTTTTCCACGCCAACCCAGAACACGCTGAACAGCACGGCGGTCACCAGGGTCGTCCACAGTGCCTTTTTCAGCAGCATGGGGTTCTGCGGCGCGCTGGTCGCCTGACCGGGCACGCCGTCCTCTCCTGCTTCCTGCGCGGTCTTCACGCCCCACGGCAGAACGGCAATCAGCACGACCCACCACATGACGAAGAAAACAGCGATACCGAAAAGCAAACTCATGACCAGCCCTGTTCCAAGCTCAAGCCGTTCCGGCTTTTAGCTAACCCGCAGAATGTGAACTTCCGCAACCGGACGCTTGGCCGTGTAGTCACGGGCCAGTCGGCGGATTGCGATGCGAATCTGCTCCTGCAAGCGGGATTCGTTGCCGACGCCCACCTGCTCAATGGTGGCCCGCACCGCGTTGGAGCAATCGCTGATGAATTCATCCAGTTCATTTTCAACCGGAATGCCCTGCACCACAATATGCGGGTCCGCGGCCAAACGTCCGCCTTTGCCGAGCACGACGGTGGCAGACAGGTAGCCGTTGTAGGCAAGACGGCGGCGCTGAACCATGGTGGTGCCGTCCGTCGGCACCATGACGTCGCCGTCCAGCACCCAGCGGCCCACCTTCTCATAGCCGATGATCTTCGGCTCGCCCGGCGCCAGACGGATGACCGACCCGTTGGTCGGCACAACCGAATGCTGGGCACCGTAGCGCTCGGCCAGTTCAGCGTGCGCCTTCATGTGACGCAGCTCGCCATGGACCGGCACCGAAATCTTCGGTCGGATCCACTGGTACATCGCCTTCAGCTCCGGCTGACCCGGATGGCCAGAGACGTGAACGTGCGCCTCCTTCTCCGTAATCATGGCGATGTTCTGCGCCGCCAGCTGGTTCCTCACCAGGCCGATGGACAACTCATTGCCCGGAATGCTCTTGGACGAGAAGATCACCACATCGCCTTCGGCCAGCTTGATGTGGCTGTGCTCCCGCCGCGCGATGCGCGAGAGCGCCGCCTGATGCTCGCCCTGACAGCCCGTCGCGATAATCAGCAGGCTGGACGGATTTGCCTGTTCGGCCATCTCAAGGCTGATCGGCTGCGGGAAATCCTTGAGGTACCCGGTTTCCTTGGCGTTCTTGACCATCCGGTCGAGCGAGCGGCCCACCAGCACCACGTTGCGGCCGGTGGCGTTGGCCACCTTGCCGAGCGTGTCCAGCCGCGCCACGTTCGAGGCAAAGGTCGAGACGAGAATCCGCCCCTTGCGCCCCTGACAGATGCGCAGCAGCGAATCCCGAACGCCGCCCTCAGAGCCTGACGCCGAGGCGTTGAACACGTTGGTGGAATCGCCCACCAGCGCCAGCACCCCTTCATCGCCCACGGCAGACAGCTGCTCGGGGGTCGAGGGCTTGCCGATGATCGGCTCCTCGTCCAGCTTCCAGTCGCCGGTGTGGAACACGCGGCCATAGGGCGTGTCGATCAGAACCGCATTGCCCTCGGGGATCGAGTGGGCCAGATGCAGATACCGGAACTTGAACGGCCCCAGATCAAAACTGCCCTGCATGGGAATGGTCTTGACCTTGACCTCGTTCAGCAGGCCTTCCTCGGCCAGCTTGTGGCGAAGCAATCCAGCGGTGAACGGCGTGGCGTACAGCGGCACGCCCAGCTCGGCGGCCAGATACGGCACAGCGCCGATGTGGTCTTCATGTCCGTGGGTCAGTACGATACCCAGCAAGTCCTTCCGCCGTTCCTCGATGAAGGTCAGGTCCGGCAACACCAGCTCGACGCCGGGCGTCGACTGGTCAGCAAAGGTCATGCCGAGATCGACCATCACCCACTTGCCCTGACAGCCATAGAGATTGACGTTCATGCCAATCTCGCCGGAGCCGCCCAAGGGCAAAAACAGCAGTTCGTCTCCAGGTTTCACGCCTATGTCCTGCAATTACGTTGATAAATCAGCGCCAGTCCCTTGACCGTCAGGTCGATATCGACCGCCTCGATCACGTTGGTATGACGCTCAAACAAAACGCCGAGACCACCCGTTGCGATGACCCGCATGGGTTTCCCGGTTTCCTGCTTAATTCGGTGCACCAGCCCTTCAATCAAGCCCACGTAGCCCCAGAATATTCCGGACTGCATGGCCTCAACGGTGGACTGGCCGATGGCCCGACCGGATTCCGGCGGCTCCACCGCAATTTTTGGCAGCTTGGCCGATGCCTGCACGAGCGCTTCAACCGACAGGTTGATGCCCGGAGCGATCACGCCGCCACGGTACGCGCCGGTATTGCTTACCACATCGAACGTGGTCGCTGTGCCAAAATCGATAACGATCAGGTCCTGATCGCCATAATCCGCATGGGCTGCAACCGCATTGACGAGACGGTCCGCCCCCACTTCCTTCGGATTCGGGTATTCGATTGCAATGCCCAGATCCAGATCCTTGCTCACCACAACCGCTTCAATGCCGAAATAACGACGGCAGAGCAGTTGCAGGTTGAACAGCGTCGGCGGCACCACTGTCGAGATGATCGCGCCCTTGATGGCGTCTCGGGCGTAGCCTTCAATGGCGAACAGCTGATTGAGCCACACCATGTACTCGTCAGCCGTGCGGTGCGTCTGCGTCGAGATGCGCCAACGGTGCAGAATGTCCCGATTGTCGTTGATCACCGCAAAAACGGTGTTGGTATTGCCTACGTCAATGGCGAGCAGCATGGTGTCTAAATCCCGAAAACGTCGCCGGAATGAATGGTTCTGATAGCGCCGCTGTCAAGCTGCAACAACAGGGCGCCGTCCTCCGCCAGATCAGAAAAGATGCCGAACAGCGACTCGTCCGGCAGCCGAACCTCAATGCGGTTTCCCAGTCCCGTTGCCCGCGCCAGCCAGGCGTTGCGCAGGGTGGCAAAGCCCCCTGCCCGCCACTGAAGCCGCCAGTGCGCAACGCTTGCGGCCAGACGCTCGGCGACGATCATCGGCTGCGGCGGGGTAATGCCAGCCGCCAGCAGCGAGATTGCGGGGCGTTCCATGTTTTCAGGATGAACCGCCAGATTGACGCCAATCCCTGAGGCGACCCAGCGATCGCCAGGGTGCGCGCTTCCGGCGGACTCCAGCAGAATGCCCGAGACCTTGCGGCCATCCAGCAGCACGTCGTTCGGCCATTTCAGCTTGAGCCGATCCGTTGACACCCAATGAGAAAGGGCATCGTACAGCGCAAGCGCAATCAGGAAGGAGAGTTGGGAGACCGGCCCTTCATCAGGAACCAACCTGATGAGCCCGGTGCAGAAAAGATTTCCCCTGGTGCTTTGCCAGGGGCGGCCGCGGCGTCCGCGGCCTGCCGTCTGTTCGTCTGCCACCACCCAGGTGCCGTCTGGCGCGCCGTTTTGCGCCAGACGGATCACCTCGTCATTGGTGGAATCAACCGCCGGGTAGTGAAGCAGCTCAGCCAACGAGCGACTTGGCGGCGGTGCCCGCAGCCTGAAGCAGCGGAGCGATATACACGAAGCTCACCGGCGAGCAGAGAATGGCGCTGGCACCCAGAATGGAAGCCGTTGCCACATCGCCGTAGCGGGTGAACGGAGCCTTCGGCGCATCGAAGTAAACGATCTTCACGACGCGCAGATAGTAGTAGGCCGACACCACGCTGGTGAGGATGCCGAAGATGGCGAGCGTGTACAGCTGGGCATCAATCGCCGCCTGGAACACGTACAGCTTGCCGAAGAATCCTGCCAGCAGCGGAATACCGGCCAGCGAGAACATCAGGATGGCAAAGCAGAGCGCCAGACGCGGCTGGTTCTGCGACAGACCGGCCAGTTCGTAGATGTCTTCGAGCTGGTGGTCGCCCCGCTTCATCGACAGCACGCACAGGAACGAGCCGACGGTCATCAGCAGGTAGATGGCCAGATAGACCAGCACTGCCTGAATGCCCTCTTCGGTTCCTGCGGCCAGGCCCATGAGCGCGTAGCCAACGTGACCGATCGACGAGTAGGCCAGAAGGCGCTTAACGTTGGTCTGCACGATAGCGGCCACAGCGCCCAGGATCATGGAGCCGATGGAGATGACAACGATGATCTGCTGCCACTGTTCGTTCAGCGCCGGGAATGCCTCAAGCATCACGCGAACGAACAGGCCGATGGCTGCAACCTTCGGCGCGGCTGCGAAGAACGCGGTAACCGGGGTCGGCGCGCCTTCATAAACGTCCGGCGTCCACATGTGGAACGGCACGGCCGAAACCTTGAAGGCCAGGCCCGCAATCACGAACACCAGACCGAACAGCAGGCCAACGTGCAGCGTCTCGGCGCTCGTGCCCGCAAGGCCGGTTGCCAGACCCTGAAAGTTGGTGGTGCCGGCAAAGCCGTAAACCAGCGAGATGCCGTACAGCAGCAGGCCCGAGGCCAGCGAGCCCAGCACGAAGTACTTGAGGCCCGCTTCGGTCGAACGGGTGTTGCTGCGGTTGAACGCGGCCAGAACGTAGAGGCTGAGCGACTGCAATTCGAGACCGATGTACAGCGACAAGAGGTCGTTGGCCGAGAGCATCATCATCATGCCAAGCGTGGCAAGGGTGATGAGCACCGGATACTCGAACTTGGCGATCTTGTTCTGCTCAAGGAACGGCACGGCGAGATTGGCGGAGGCCGCAGCGCCGATCAGCACCAGAACTTTCAGGAACGAACCGAAGCCGTCCACGATGAACATGCCGTTGAAGGCAATCGTGCGCTCGATCGGGCTCTGGAGAACCAGAGCGATGGCAACGATGAACAGACCCACGCTGCTCCACGTCAGCAGCTTCAGGCTCCGATCCCCCTTGAACACGCCAACCATCAGCATTGCCATTGCGCCAAGCGCAATGAGCAATTCCGGTGCGGCAAGGGACAGGCTGGAAGAAAGACTCATGGGTCCGTTACTCCGTCGGCTCGGCGGCTGCCGGTGCGGCCTCGGACTGAGCGGCCTCCGGCGCGGCTTCCGCCGCGCTCGGGGCAGCCGGCTGTGCCGGGGCTACAGTTTCAGTCTCGATCGTGGTGGTCTGAGTGGTGGCCGGCGCAATGGTGGTTTGAGCCACCAGCTTCTCGACCGGCGCACGCAGCGGATCAAGGAAGGTGTTGGGATAGATACCCATCCAGAACACGACGGCCAAGAGCGGCAGGAAGATGGCAACTTCCCGTGCGTTCAGGTCGAGGATGTTCTTCAGGCTGTCCTTGGTCATCGGCCCGAAGACCACGCGGCGGTACAGCAGCAGCATGTAGGCAGCGCCAAGGATCACGCCGGTTGCCGTTACGAAGGCAACCAGAGTGCTGGCCTGATACACGCCCGTCATGATGAGGAACTCGCCGACGAAGCCGCTGGTGCCCGGCAGACCGATGGAAGCCATGGTCAGGATCAGGAAGAACAGTGCGTACTTGGGCATGCGGCTCACGAGGCCGCCGTAAGCGGAAATCTCGCGGGTGTGCATGCGGTCGTAAACCACGCCGACGCAGAGGAACAGCGCGCCCGACACGAACCCGTGCGACACCATCTGGAAGATGCCGCCGCCGATCCCCTGCGCATTGGCAGCGAAAATGCCCATGGTGACGAAGCCCATATGAGCCACGGAAGAATAGGCGATGAGCTTCTTCACGTCCTCCTGCATCAGCGCGACCAGCGAGGTGTAGATGATCGCGATCACCGACAGCGTGAAGATCAGCGGGGCGAAATCCAGCGAGGCGAGCGGGAACATCGGCAGCGAGAACCGCAGGAAGCCGTAGCCGCCCATCTTCAGGAGGATGGCGGCCAGCACGACCGAACCTGCGGTGGGCGCTTCGACGTGTGCGTCCGGCAGCCAGGTATGGAC
>JAEZBH010000464.1 GCA_023427285.1 Pseudomonadota bacterium | reverse complement strand
ATCTCCACGCCCGATATGATGGGCAAGGCTGGCCGCCTCGGTCGTGTACTCGGTCCCCGCGGCCTCATGCCGAACCCCAAGGCCGGCACCGTTGTGCCCGCCGAAGACCTGCCGCGCGTGATCCAGGAAGCCAAGGCCGGTCGTGTAGAGTTCCGCCTCGATAAGAGCGCCAACCTGCACGTGCCGATTGGCAAGGTTTCGTTCACCGCTGAGAAGCTGTACGAAAACCTGGCTGCTCTGATGGAAGCGATCCGCAAGGCTCGCCCCACCGCTGCCAAGGGCATTTTCGTCAAGCGCGTTACCCTGACCTCCACGATGGGGCCAGCCGTCCGCATTGACCCGAACACTGCCCTCAACCTGGAAAGCAAAACCGCCTAGTTTTAGAAATCCCGAACCCTCGGAGAGCATTTGTTCTCCGAGGGTTCACAAACCTCCAGTTTCGTGGTAAAATCCCGAGGCTGGTTACAATCGAGACATATTCCATCGGAATATCTCTTCACCGGAGAAAGCCGGTGCCCCGGGAACCGGGGCTTAATACCCTGCTGAGGTGAGGACTTTCGACAAGATACAACTCCGCCCTGTATGGGGTGGTTGCGGAAGTCTTTGCCTGGCAGAATGCCAATGCAAAGACTTTTTTGATTTTACAGGCTGAGAGGAGGTGAAGTACAAGTGGCCTTCACAAAAGAAGAAAAAACCAAGATGATGGAGCAGTATGGCGAGTGGCTCAACCGCAGCCAGGCTGTGTTCCTGCTCGAGTATAACAAGATGGGCATGAAAGAAGTTGACAGCATCCGCGCCCGCGCCCGCGAGGCCGGTGGTGAGATGCACGTCGTCAAGAATTCGCTCTTCGGCCTCATTTTGGATCAGCTCGGTATCGACGGCAAAGAATACCTCGATCAGACCACGCTGGTGGGCTTCGCGTTCAACGATGCGCCCGCTCTGGCAAAGGTTATGACCGACTCACTCAAAGGTGACGTATTCAAAATCAAGGGTGGCATGCTCGGCAAGCACAAGATCTCTGCCGCGCAGGTCAAGTCCCTGGCCGATATGCCGCCGCTGCCTGTGGTTCGCGCGCAGCTGCTGGGTGTTATCAATGCCCCGGCTTCCAAGCTCGTCCGCACCATCAACGAGCCCGCTCGCGGTCTCGCCGCAGTTGTCAAGGCGTACCAGGAAAAACAGGGCGCCCCGGCTGCCGAGTAAGACCACATCGCTTCATCTTCGGATGAACTTTGAACCGATTTTTTCACAATAGTAATCAAACGTACGAAAGAATACGAAGGAGATTTTCGAAATGGCTGACATGCAGAAACTGATCGATGAATTGAGCGCCCTGACCGTTCTGGAAGCTGCTGACCTGGTTAAGGCCCTGGAAGAGAAGTGGGGCGTTTCCGCCGCCGCTCCCGCCGGTGTGATGATGGCTGCCCCCGCCGCTGGCGCCGCTGCCGCCGCTGAGCCCGTTGAGGAAAAGACTGAGTTCGACGTCGTCCTCAAGGAAGCTGGCCCCAAGAAGATCGAAGTCATCAAGGTCATTCGCCAGCTCACCAACCTGGGCCTGGTGGAAGCCAAGAACATGGCCGAGACCGCTGGCACCAAGATCCTCTCCGCTGTGGGCAAGGACGTCGCCAACGACGCCAAGTCCAAGCTCGAGACCGCCGGCGCCGTCATCGAAGTTGCCTAAGTCTGAGATCAGACGTGAAAAGCGCCCGGTGCAAACCGGGCGCTTTTTTTGTTTATCGCGAGCCGGAAATAAGGGTGTTTTTTGTTTTGGATTGCTTGGCAACCCAAAACAAAAAACACCCTTATTTCCGTAATGGGAAACATATAAACAGAGCCGCCCAATAAGAGGGCGGCTCTGCATTTCTTATTCGAACCAGGAAGACCGTTAACCTTAGTGCGCAGTCTCAATGCGGCGGACGATCATCACCACTTTGCCCTGAATGCGTACCCGCTCGGGGTTCTCGATGTAGATCGGGCTCATGGTGGGGTTGGCGGGCTGCAGGCGCACCCGGCTGCCTTCTTTGTAGAAGTACTTGAGGGTCGTCTCGTCGGTGTCTTCCAACCACACGGCGACCATCTCGCCGTTATTGGCATTCTCAACCCGCTTCATGATGACGATGTCGCCATCGTTCACCATGGCGTCGATCATCGACAGGCCCTGTACTTCCAGAGCAAACAGGTTGTCGACCTTCTCACGCGCGGGGAGCAGGCTGCGCGCGATTTCCACCGTGCTCTCCGGGTCGAAATACGAACCCTCGGAGGGGGGCATCGGCACTGGCATGCTTGCGCCAATGCGACCCAGCAGCGGTACGCTGGTCAGCGAGTCGGCGAGCCTCTTGGAAACGTTGCGCAGAGTCGACGAAACGCGGGTGGCGCCTGTCGATTCCTGGTACATGGGGCGCAGAATGCGGATGCTGCGCGAGACGCGCTTGTCGCGCTCAATGTACCCAGAGGTGCAAAGCTGCTCCAGATAGTAATCCACCAGCGAGGTGGAATCTACGCTGATATGTTTGCCGATTTCACGAATGGAAGGGGAATAACCGTGCTGCTC
>JAEZBH010000094.1 GCA_023427285.1 Pseudomonadota bacterium | reverse complement strand
GCGCAGCGTCGTCGTTGCTGGGGGAAGGGGTGCCGCGAGAGACGCGGCGGGCGAGGGTACCCGCCCGGTCCCACACGGCATGGGTGATGCCGTGCTGGCGCAGTGCCGCCTCGATGTCGCGCATCATGCTGGGCGTGACGGTGCCGACACCGCCAACGATCTCGGCCGAGCTGCCACGAATGATGACAGTTGCCGCGAACGCGTAGGTCGGGCCTCCGGCAAGGGCTGCCGCGCGGCCTGCATATGCTGGGCCAGCACGGATCACCCCCATGAGGATTTCGAGATCCGCAGCCATTACGCTGCCTTCCTTTCAAACTTGTCGGTCTCGTTGCCCCAGGCATCCCAGCCGGGGCGGCGCTCTCGGGCGAACAGCTCGCAGTAAGGGCCGGGGTAGAGGCGCTCTATGTCCTCATGCATCTGGTCCGGCTTACGGCTGTGTTCGCGCACAGGAGCGACGATCAGGTTGCGTATGGAACGGCTCCGAACGCGGGGCTTACCGATTGTGCCGAGCAGCCAAAGCTCACTGGCACCCCGATAGATGTAACCGGTCCCGAAAGACCAAGAAGCGCCTGTGCAGCTCTGCTTGGCCCATGCGCCCCCGGTCTTGAAGGTGAACCCCCACGCTTCCATCAGGGCAACCGCCTCGCGGAGCATGGGGAAGGTTGCCCACATGATGCAGGTGGCGTCCGGCGCGGCCAAATGGCCGACGGGCAGCTGGGCAATGTCCTGAAGAGCCATGCAATCGTACTGGGCTGCTGCTCCTTTGTGCTCGCCCTTGCGGCTCCAGTTCTCGAAGCGCCACGGCGGGTCCGCGAGGATCACGCTGTAGCTGAGCGGGCGCAGGTCTCCGAAGGGCCAGTTAGACACGCGGCTCCTCCATCGCCTTGAGCGCGGCGCGGGTTTCTTGCCGCAGAATATTACGCGCCTCATCGTTTGCGGCCTCCCCAGGGCCCATCCATGCCACGAACGGTGCCCAGAGGGTGTCCCAGAAAGCCATTGCCTGCGGGTTGATCTTGGTCAGGTTGAAGTCGAAGCCGTTCCAGCCGTCTTCATTCCCTTCGTCGTGCTCATTTAAGAGATTAAACACTTCGTTGATGCTCTCTGGGTCGCCCCAGCTGAAGCCTTTGCGAACGGCTTGGATCAGCTTGCGCGCCTCTGCGGCCGTGCGCCAGTCGCGCTTCACTTCGTCCACAATGCACCGCTTGGCGCGGTCCCACGCTTCGTCAGGCTCAATTGCCACATACAGGGCTGCACCCATGAGCTTGCCCATCATGTAGTCGAACTGCAGGTCAGAGAACCACTCGCGCCACGTCTCGGACCCGGCATGTCTCCAATTGAAGCCCCAAGACCCGTAGGACGAATGAATCATCAGGTCATGAGACTTGTTCTCAGGGTTGCTCCTAGTCGGACTGGTACGGGTTCTGATCGTTACGTCCATCCATTCGTGCCCATTCCCAACCCGGAAGGCGTGTGTCTCTTCGTTGATCGGCTGAATAGAGATTGTCACGCTGCGGTCCTCTCTTGGGGCTGTTGGCTTGCGGTGGCGGCGTAACGGGCGGCCATGAGTTGCAGGTAGGCGACGTGGCTGGTCTTGACGCGCACGGCCTGCTCGCCGTTCGGCAGGGTCTGCCAGTGCCGGACCTGTCCGAAGTCGTCGCGGGCATGGCTTTCCGAAATGGTTTGCGCCTCGAGCCACCAGCCGACCTGACGTTCGATCAGCACGAGCTGGATGCCGAAGTCGGAGACCGGCACGGCGTCGTGAATGCGGCCGCGCTGGGAGACGACCTTCATCGGGTAATGACGGTCCTGCGCCGCCACGTAGCGCCATTCGTGCAGGCCCGGCTCGATCTGCCGGCCGATCAGCCCGACGCTGTCGATGCGGGGCACCTCGAACTGGTCGAAGATGACCAGGCGGGGGCTGGTGACGATCAGGCTGGTCATGCTGTCACCTCACCGGCTGCGGTCTCGCAGGGCTGCGGCGACAGAGCTGTCAGGATCTTCCGGGCGCAGGTGAGCGCCTGTTCCTGCTGAAAGCGAGAAGCAAGGTCGAAGGGCGCGCTGAAAATGGTTTGCGTGATCTGGTTGGCGATCACTTCCAGTTCCGTGCTTGGCGCTGGTGTTGTCATGGATGCTTCCTCCCCAGGGCATGCGGGGCACAAGGTTCGGTCATGTAACTGTCGCCATCCGGCAGGCAGCCAGGCATGCGTCAGGAACCCGTGCTGATTGTGTTTCAGGATCAGGTCGGCGGTCGCGCCGCAGCTGGTGCAGCGGGCGCGACTGAGATCGGCGGCATGGGTCATGGCCGGTACCGCCGGGAGATGATCACGGACGGTTTGACCGTCAGCGAGGACTGCACGATGTCGACGGCCTGTTCGGCGGTCATGATGCGGAGCATGGTTTCGCACCAGACCTCGACAGGAAGCCCGTCGAAGTGGTCAAGGTCGCCCCATGAGTAGATGATCTCGACCCGCGTGCCGTCGGAACACCAAGCCATCAGGGTCAGGGCGGGCCGGTGCTCGTCGTCGTGATCGAGCATGGCACAGACGAGCAGACCGGGTCCGCCGAACATGCGGGTGCTGGCAGACATCAGGAGATCCTTTCGAGCAGAGCGGCACAGACGACGGCGAGGCCCAGGGCGAGCTTGGTCGGGAGATCCCGGAAGCGCTGGGGCGAGCGGCGAAGCCGGACGGTGGTGACGGGCGCATCGAGCGTCGGTAGCGTGGTGTCGCGCTCAAGCTGACGGCGGGCGTGGTAGCAGTGGAACGGCTCTCTCATCCGGCCATCCCCAGCGATGCGAGGTAGGTCTCGAGCAGAGCTTCGGCCTCGTCGCGCTTGTGCTTTTCCATGTTCCGCAGCTTGATCACCTGCTTCATGGTTTTCACATCGAAGCCTTGCGCCTTGGCCTCGGAGAACACTTCCTTGATGTCCTCAAGGAGGCCGCGTTTTTCCTCCTCGAGGCGTTCGACGCGCTCGATCAGTTGGCGCAGCAGATCTGCTGCCACGACTTCGCCGCCGTCCGAGACCGCAACGGTATTGCTCTGGATCGGGTCGGGCCGGGGTGCCTTGCCCTTTTTGGTGGGGGCAGGGACCAGGCGCAGCTCCAAACGCTTGCCGCCTTGGCCATCCGGCACTTCAACGTACTGTTCGATCATGGCTGACATGAAATTCTCCATCAGCGGCCCTGCTGCGGGCGCTCAAAGCACCAGCAGAGGACGGTCTTGTTGGTCACGGAATTGACGGGCTTCACGCCGATGAACTTGCGGGCCTTCGAGGCCTTGAGCAGGCGCTTCAGCTCGTTGATGGGAGGGAGCGAGAGGCGCAGGTCTCCACACTTCTGCTCGAACTGGACAAGGTTGACCGCGATCTGACCGGCATTGCGGCTGTGATTGATCGGGGTCTGTGTGGTCTCGGTTTCGTTGCCCTCGAGCCAGTCGAAGCGCTCCCAGAACAGCTCCACATGCGGGTGGTCGCTCTCGACGGAGCGCTGCCGCTCGGTGAGCATCTCGCGGATCAGTGCGTGAGCCTCATCGGCGTCGCGGTCGTGCAGGTTGGTGATGACGACCCGCATGGCATCGAGCATCGCTGCCAGCTGTGCGTGGTTCTTGGCCAAGCGACCGTTGCGGATGCCGGGCTGGCGCATCATGTCCGCCTCGTGCCCGGCGAACCGCTGGCGGTAGATCTCTAGTACCTTCTGTTCGGCACGGACGGCATGAATGA
>JAEZBH010000087.1 GCA_023427285.1 Pseudomonadota bacterium | reverse complement strand
GGTTCGGCCTGAGGCGGCGGCGCGCCTGATCGATCAGGCGGCAGAGGCCCGCGCCCGCTGCCTCCACCGCCGCCATGGAAGACGTGCGGGCCTTTATTGCAAAAGTGCCGGGTATCGCCACTCTCAGCACCCCATTCTTATTTCGGGCCGTGCGCGGGAAGCCGGGCGCGCCCGTATAAAACAAGGGGGTGCAGGGGGAATAAATTCCCCCTGCAAATTCAAACCGCGCAAGCGGCTAGACCGGTCAGAACGACTTGCGCGCCTTCAGCATGAAGGTGCGGCCAATGTAACGCCCGGCGTTGTCTTCGTTGGTGACATAGCCGTTGGCACCCACGATCTTCGGCGTGGTGTCGGTCAGGTTTTGCGCCTCAAGCGAGAGCAGCACGCCGCTCAGGAAACTGCCCTGCCAGTCACGCGGATTGAACATTTTGAAGAGGCGCAGATCGAGCGAATAATAGCTCTCGATTTTTGCGAACCGGCCGCTGGTCAGGTCGCGGTTGATGGTCTGCGACGAATTCCACGAGCCCTTGAGCGAAAGGCCGGTGCCTGCCTTGAAGTAACCAAGCTGAAGATCAATGACGTGAGGCGACTGGCCGCTGCGCGAGCCTGCGCCCTCGCCGTTCAGCAGATCAAGCGTCTGGCCGCCCTTGTAGAGCTGAAGCTCCTGCTCAAGATTCCAGTTGTAGTAAAGACCAAGGCGGATACGGCCCGGCGGGCTGCGCCGGGGGCCTGCCGCCCCCTGGCCTACCCCCGGCGCACCGGCACCCGCCGCGCCCAGCATCGGCGGCGGGCCGCCTGCGCCCCCATCAGCTGAACGCGGCTGGCCCATGGCCTCTGCCCGGTTCTGCATCTCGCCACCGCTGCCGCTGCCGCCAGTGCCGGGGCCACCGCCGGGACCGCGTCCACCGGGACCGCCTGCAAAGCCGCGCGGCGGGCCGCCCTGGCTGGAATCCGCCGTGATGCCTTCCTCGGTCACGCGCCACGACGCGTTGATGCCGAAGCGCAGGCGGGTCTGCTTGTTGCGGTAAGCGTTGACCGGGCGACTGTCGAACGCCACGAGCTCGCCGTTCTCGCCGCGAATGAAGCGGGAGGGGAACTGCGCCTCCAGCTCCGCTGTCGGGTCCGGAAAGCGGGTGACGCCGTTGTGCAGCGTGCTTTGGGTGAAGCTGGCGGTGAACGTGTAGCTTTTGCCGGTGAAGGGGCGCAGCGACAGGTTGGCCTTCAGCATTTCCTGACGACCGGGCCGCAGGTCTGCATTGCCGCCGGAAATTTCCGTAGCGCTGACGATCTGCCCCAGCGCCGGATCGTAAATCAACTCGCCCGGCAGGCGGAATTCGATGCCGTAAAGGTTCGACATGCTGGGGTGAACCGCATCATCGCTGTAGTTCAACGTCAGCTGCACGGCGCTGTGCGGCGCCCACAGAACGCCTGCGCCCCATGACATTCTGGTGCCGAACTTGCCAGAGGTGTCGAAGCCCACATAGGGCGAGATGGTGACGCCGCCGATGGGCGAGCCCAGATCCTTGTTTGCCGAGAGCAGCGGGATGCTGAGGCTGGCCGTGCCGCTGGTGGTGAGATACTGACCGACACGACTGGTCTCCATCGCGCCGTTGATGACCTCATTCTTCAGGCGCTGATGCTGGGTCTCCAGATTGAGCGACGTGGAAATCTCGCCCGCCTCGGTGCGCCCCAGAAGCCGCGAGGCGAGCATGCTGGCCTGAAGCACGCGTGAGGTTTCAATCGAGCGATCGTAACTGGCAAGGCCGCCGAGATCCTGACCCGCCAGATCAAACGGATTGAGCGCCGCCGCGCCGTTCTCGATCTCGGCGAGCAGAAGGTCATTGTCGAGCCCGCGATCCGCCCGAAGGTTCTGCCGCCCGTAGGTTACGCCAGCCTCGAAATCCCAGTTCCAGCCGTCATAGGAACCGTTGGCCGTTGTCGTGCCCTCAACGCTGGTGTTCTTCTAGCGGCGCTCCAGCGGGCTGTTGCCGATGTACTGATACAGCGTCACGTCCTCAGAGAACGGGCTGTACGGATTGGAGTTCGCGATTGTGAGGGCAGAGCCGGCCAGGCCCACAAGGTTGGTGCGCCGGGTCTGCTCAAGGTTCAGGCTGGCCGTGGCGTTGATGTCCTCACCCAGCTTGCCGGTGAGGGAGGCCGCGCCTTCCAGCGTGCGGCTGGAGGGCATCAGGGTGCGGTAATCGTTCAGGTCCGTCGTGCTGCGCTGGTTGGCGGTGCGCGCAAAATCATCGAGCGACAGCGCGCCGTCCCACTCCGGCAGGGCGGCAATGGTGACGGGCTCGCCCGCCAGCGCCGACAACGCGGGGTCGATCTCGCTGTTCCCCTCAGCCGGGCCAACGTTGCCCTGAAGCGAGAACGGCTGATTGCCATAGCGCCCGTTGCTCAGCCGCTCGGACGCCAGAAGCTTGTCGCTCCGGCTGTAGCCTGCCGACAGGAAGGTGCGCTTGTCCTGGTTGATGAGCAGCGTGGTTGCGGTCACCCCCTGGCTGCCGTAATCGAACTGATCGGACGTGCTGGCCTCGATCTCCACCGCGTTCTCGCGGAAGCGGGGCCGCAGAACGATGTTCACCACCTTCTGGCTGGGCGCGTAACCGTAACGCACCGCCACATCAGGCGGGAACACGTCCACCCGCATGATGGCGCGAGACGGATAGCGGCGGATTTCGCCCACGTTCTTCAGCCGCTTGCCGTTCAGGAGGTAAATGGGCGCTTCCGTGCCGCCGTCCACCTGGGGGCCGAGTTCCTCAAGCAATTCGCCGATGGAGGCCACGCCGAACGAGGCAACGTCTCCGGCATTGAAGCGCAGCTCGGGCTTCGCTTCGCCCAGCACCGCGCCATATTCGGTCTGCCGGGCAGAGACGACGATTTCCTCGCCCTCATAAACGTCGGCGTAATCCGCCTCCGCCCCGCGATCATCGGCCGGGGTCTGGGCCAGAACGGGGGAGTGAGCACAGGCAACAGCGATGGCAAGGGCAGCGGGCTTGAGATGGGTCATGTTTTCAAGTCAACCAAACAAAAACACAGTGGGGGTGGCCAATGCCCGCGAGGGAAGGAAACAGGCATCAGGTGGCCGCCTGCTCCAAATACGAAGCGGGGCGGCAAAATCCTTCCCATATATTCAACCGGCCGCGCAAGCGGCACCTTCTCCAACTGGCTTTGAGACAAGGGCGCAGGGCTGCGAGCTGGCGTCAGGGCATGACACTTTAGGCGGCTCTTCGGTAAAGTGTCGAGAATGACACTTTTTGATTTTTCGCCGATTTTCGGGCTTTTCAATCAGTTTCGTATATGTTTTGTTCTTGTCACTCATGATTCTGAAGCGAGGACAGCATGGGAGCAGGCCCGATTGGCGTGAGCCAGATCGTCACCACATTGGCCGAAGTGTCGCGCAGGCCGCGCTACACCTTCATGGTGCTGAACCTGATTTCGGAAATCGCCGGGCCTGACGGCAGGGCCGGTCCCTTTGTGCAGGTGAAAGACCAGCAAATTGCCGTGCGCGACTGGCTGAGCGACTGTCTTGCGCCGCT
Source organism: Pseudomonadota bacterium (assembly GCA_023427285.1). Lineage (GTDB taxonomy): Bacteria > Pseudomonadota > Alphaproteobacteria > Sphingomonadales > Sphingomonadaceae > Pedomonas. Next base: position 9,069 of record JAEZBH010000087.1, on the reverse strand, counting down.
GGCGCAGGACGAGCGCCGCCGGGCGGATTTGCGCCGCCGCCTGATGGCCGAGATGAAAAACGATCTGCCCCGCGACCCCAAGGAAGCCGAACGGCTGGTGGACCGCGCGCTTCAGGCCCGCATCCGCTCAAGCGGCAAGACCAACATCTCCCACGCCGTCTCTGATCTGGTGAAGGCGGGCTACGTGAAGCGCCACTACGAGGGCTGGATCCGCAGCCATGTGAACCGGGGCGCACAGCGCCACGTGGTGTTCGTGGTGGATGGCGATGTGCTGGCCGCCCTGCGCCGGGGCACGCAACTGTTGTAAGCGCAAGGCGTCAGACCGAGGCGCGCATGCCGCGCAGAACAGGCCAGTACTGGTTGATGGCCAGCCCGCCGATAATCATGAGCGCCGCGGTGATCTTCCAGACAGGAAGGCTCTCCCCCAGCACCAGAACGGAGGCGCTGAGCCCGAACACCGGCACCAGCAAGGTGAGCGGCGCAACGCTGGCCGCCCGGTAGTTGGCCAGCAGCCAGCCGTAAACGGCATAGCCGAACAGGCTGTTGCCGACCGCCTTCCAGAGCACCACGGCCCAGGCGACCGGGGGCGCCTCCAGAATGCCCGTGCTGACTGCCTGCGGCCCTTCAACAAGTGCCGCCAGCAGGAACAGCGGCACCGCTCCGAACAGGCCCGACCAGACCACGTAGGCCAGCATGTTCACACCCGGCGTTGCCCGCGCCACCATGTTGCCTGCCGCCCAGCTGAAAGCCGAGCATAACGTCAGCAAGAGGCCGAGCACGGTGGCGTCTCCGCCGCCCATGACGCCGATGAGCACCATGCCGCCTGCCGCAAGGCTGAGCGCTACCCATTGATGGCCAAGCACCTTCTCCTTGTCGATAACGATGGCAAGGCCGATGGTGAAGAACACCTGCGCTTGGGCCACAATCGAGGCAAGGCCGGGGGAAATATCCCGCTCCATCGCCACGAGCAGCAGCCCGAATTGCAGGGAGCCGACAAGAACGCCGTAACTGGCCAGCCAGATGAGCGGCACCTTGGGGCGCGGCAGGAACAACGCCATAGGGAAGAACACGAAGGTGAACCGCAGCGCCGCCATGAGCAGCGGCGGCAACTCTGCAAGGCCGATGCGGATGACGACGAAATTCGTGCCCCAGATGGCCATGACGGCCAGCGCAGTCAGAAAATGGGGAAGGCTAAGGGATGTGGACTGCTGCATGCTTGCTTCTTTCCCGGCGGGCAACTGGGCCATGGGAGACGACTGCATCGGCATCGCACCCGCACCGATGCATCATCTACTGACGAATTCACTAGGTTCGACATCGACAGCGCGTCAACCCATCGGGACAGACGCGGGAACGGGCGGGTTCCCGCATCGTTTGATCCCTCGCCGGACTTTCAGGCTATCTAAGAAAACTGGCCAAGAAATACCGGCAGATCGATTTTTATCATCGTTGCTGGCATCGACATACTGGCCCTTGAGGGAGATGACGCCGTGGATCGCCCGCCCAATCCCCGTATCGCCGATCTGGATGCCGCGACGCCCGCAGGCGCACGGCGCAGCCCGCGCCAGCACATGCGCACCCCGGAGCGCGCCCTCTCTGTTGCCGCAGGCGGCGTGCTTGCGGGTTGGGGCATTCGGCGCGGCGGATTGGTCGGGTGTGCGGCCGGCATTGCAGGCAGCGTCCTGATCGCCAGAGGCGCAACCGGCATAGCCCCGCTGCGCCGGGCGCTGACCCCAAGCAAGCTGGAAACCGACGAGGCGCACCGGCGCGGCTGGAGCACGGCGGCAGCGGTTTCATGGGCGGTGACGATCGACCGGCCCCGGCAGGAGCTTTACGATTACTGGCGGGATTTTTCGAACCTCGCCGATGTGATGGAGAATGTGGAGACAATCAACGTCATTGATGAGACCCACTCCGAATGGTCGGTGCGGGGACCGGCGGGGGTGAGCCTGAAATGGCGGGCCGTGATAACGGAAGACCTGCCGGGCCAGCGCATCGCCTGGGCCTCGGAAGACAAGGCGATGGTGAAGAACACCGGATGGGTGGAATTCCGCGATGCCGGCGATGACAGAGGCACCGAGGTTCATGCCCTCATTCTCTACGAGCCGCCCGCCGGGCAGCCCGGCCGTATGCTGGCCAAGCTGTTGCGCCGCGAGCCCGGCATTCAGCTTCGCCGCGATCTGCGTCGCTTCAAGCAGCTCATGGAGGCAGGGGAAATTTCGGTGAACCTGCCCCAATCGCTCATCAACGGTTGAACCGGATGTTCGGGCGGTTGTGCGGCTCGCCCTTCCTGTTTTCGGACCTGGTCTTGCCCCCTTCTTTGACACGGAGATTTTCATGCGCGCGCTCGTCTGGCACGGTAAAAAGGATGTCCGGGTGGAGACCATGCCCGACCCGGAAATCGTCAAGCCGCGCGATGCCATCATCAAGGTGACCTCAACGGCCATCTGCGGCTCGGACCTGCACATTTACGACGGCTACATTCGAACCATGAGGGCGGGCGACATCCTTGGCCACGAATTCATGGGCGAGGTGGTGGACGTGGGCAGGGAGAACACCCGCCTCAAAGTGGGGGACCGGGTGGTCATTCCCTTCACCATCGCCTGCGGCAACTGCTTCTTCTGCAAGCGGGACTTCTGGTCCCTGTGCGACAATTCCAACACCACGGACGGCGCCGAGATCGCCTCTGCCCTTTATGGCTACACGCCCTCGGGGATCTTCGGCTACTCGCACATGCTGGGCGGCTATGCGGGCGGACAGGCGGAATATGTGCGCGTGCCCTTCGCCGACACGGGCGCGCTGGTGGTGCCCGACGGGATGGAGGACGAGCAGGTGCTGTTCCTGACCGACATTTTCCCGACCGGCTACATGGCCGCCGAGAACTGCAACGTGGAGCCCGGCGATACGGTCGCGGTGTGGGGCTGCGGGCCGGTGGGGCAATTCGCCATCCGCTCGCTGTTCATGCTGGGGGCCAGCCGGGTCATCGCCATCGACCACCATCCGACGCGGCTCGCCATGGCGGCAGACGCGGGGGCCGAACCGATGAACTTCGAGGACACCAACATCCTCGATGCCCTGCGCGAGACGACCGGCGGGCGCGGACCCGACGCCTGCCTTGATGCGGTGGGCATGGAAGCCCACGGCCTGACCGCCGACAATCTGGTGGACCGGGCCAAGGCCGCCGTAATGCTGGCAACCGACCGGCCCCATGCGCTGCGCCAGATGATTTTGGCCTGCCGCAAGGGCGGCACGATCTCCATTGCCGGGGTTTACGGCGGCGTGCTCGACAAGGTGCCGATGGGCGCGGCCTTCAACAAGGGCCTGACGTTCAAAATGGGCCAGACCCATGTGCAGCGGTATTTAAAACCGCTTCTGGAGCGGGTGCAAAACGGGGAGATCGACCCCTCTTTCGTTATCAGCCACCGGCTGCCGCTGGATGCCGCCGCCGACGGGTACAGGATGTTCGCCACCCGGCAGAACGACGTGACCAAGGTGGTGCTCAAGCCCTGAGGCGGGAAGACAGCAGTCGCCCTCAACCTTTCTTATATACGACCACAAGAGGCGGGCTCAGGCTTGAACGCCGCTTGCTCCGCCCGATATGTTCTTGGTATGTTCAAGAGGTGGTCGCATTGAGTGCGGGTGGGGGAAACGGCTGACAACAGGGGGGCTGGCGTGGCTATCATGGGGGGAAGTTTCAGCGTTCTGGCCGGCCTTGTGCTGTGTGCGCTTCTGGCGCTGCGCTTTGCCGGGGCGACTTTCGAGCAAAGCGCACGCTTTGCGGTTAAGAAAGCGCGACCAGAAAACTTCCCTCTTTCTCAACCCTTCCCGCTTTTTCAAAGCGCCGCATTACGGCTCGGGAAGCGCGCGATCGGACTTTGCCGCCACGCGGCGGCGGTGTTCGCGATAGACGATGTAAAGACCGCTGGCGATGATGATCGGCGCGCCGATCCATGTGGTGGGGCTGGGCAGCGCGCCGAAAATCAGCCAGCCATAAAGCACGCCCCAAACGAGGCTGGAGTAATCCATGGGGGCAACAGCGGAGACGGGCGCAAAGCGCACCGAGGCCGTGAGCGCAAGCTGCCCGACGCCGCCGACGATGCCGATGCTGATGAGCAGCAGGAAAGTGGCGAGGTCGTGCGGCTGGTGATTGAACAGGTAGGCGATGCCCAGCGGCGGCATGGACAGAACCGAAAACCAGAACACGGTGGTGGAGGCGCTTTCCGTTTTGCCGATCTGGCGCAGAAGAATGGAGACGATTGCCACCATCAGCGCCGAGGTGAGGCCAACCACCGTGCCCGCCAGCGGAAAGTGGCCGCTGCCGGGTTGCGCCACGATAATAACGCCCAGAAAGCCGACCAGAACCGCGCCCCAGCGGTGCCACCCGGTCGGCTCCTTGAGGATCAGCGCGCCAAGGATGGTGGCGAAAATGGGCACGGTGAATTGCAGCGTGGTGGCTTCGGCCAGCGGCAGGAGCAGCACGGTTCCGAAGGTGAACACCATACCGGTCAGCCCGACAGCGGTGCGCGTGATGTGCGCGCCGATGCGCTTGGTGGCAATGGTGTGCAGCCCCGGCCCCGCCGCGATCCAGGCAACGACGATGGGGATGGCGAATGCCTGGCGGAAGAACATGGTCTCAACGAGGCCCGCGCCGCGTGTCTCGGCATACTTGACCATGGCCGTCATGGTGGCGAGCAGCGCCGTTGCCAGCAACCGCAAGCCGAGGCCGAGAAGGATTTTGTCAGGCCGCGACGACTGAGAAGCGGGTGCGGACGCCATGGGAGAACTCTACCTTCACGGATAGGGACACTGCGGCAACAGACGTAACCGCCCGACCCACAAGTAAGCAAGAGCTTACAATTGACAGGTCGGGTTCTCCCCCCCTCCTTGCCTCCTCCCCGCTATCTCCTTCGCATCGTGCCTGATGCCGGACAGGTCAGCTTCGGGGCGGGTTCCCAGCGGACACGCTAGCCGCCGCCACCCCGCCTGCCGTTTGCCCCAACAGAACCTTGCGGGCTTCCTCATCCATCGGCTTGTTCTGGAACGCCTCGCCCCGCGCATAGGCGCGCCGGGTGCCGGGGCGAGCCTGTATGCGCTCGAACCATGCCTTCAGGTTCGGGAAGTCATCAAGGTTTTGGCCCTGCATCTCATGGGAGACGATCCACGGGTAAGAGGCCATGTCGGCAATGGTGTATTCATCGCCCGCCAGATAGTCCCGCCCGTCCAGACGGCGGTCGAGCACGCCGTAAAGACGGTTGGTTTCGTTCACATAGCGGGTGATGGCGTAGGGCAGCTTTTCGGGTGCGTATTGGCTAAAGTGGTGGTTCTGCCCCGCCATGGGACCAAGGCCGCCCATCTGCCAGAACAGCCATTCCAGCACGGTCTTGCGCCCGCGAATGTCGGCGGGGAGGAACTGGCCGGTCTTCTCGGCCAGATAAAGCAGGATCGCGCCGGATTCGAACACGCTGATCGGCTCGCCCAGATCCTGCGGCTCGTAATCGATGATGGCAGGCATGCGGTTGTTGGGCGCAATCGCCAGAAAGTCCGGCTTGAACTGGTCTCCCGCACGGATGTCCACCGGAGAAATGCGGTACTCAACCCCCGCCTCTTCCAGAAACATCGTAATTTTATGGCCGTTGGGCGTCGGCCAGTAGAACAGGTCAATCATCAGGGGCTCCCGAAATATGCAATAAGTGTAATGAGTTTCGGACGATCATGCCCTGCCGGATAACGCCCCACAACCCGCATTTTCTCGAAGTCCTCAGCAAGCGCGGCCCATCCGTCCGCTGACTTTTCGCGCGGGGCAAGACGAATGAAGGCGGAACGGCGGGTCAGACCAACTCGACAGCAGTGGCGCTCAGCACGCGCACGATCTCGCGCGGGTCAAGCCGGACTTGCAGGCCGCGCTGGCCGCCGTTGAGGAAAATCAGGGGAAACCCGAGAGCGGTTGCATCAAGGAACACCGGCACGGCCCGCTTCTGCCCGAACGGGCTGATGCCGCCAACGCGGTAGCCGGTTACGCGCTCCGCATCCTGCGGGGGCATCATCTTTGCGGCCTTGCCGCCCGCCGCAGTTGCGAGGCGCTTGAGGCTGATTTCACGATCAGAGGGGGCGATGGCGCAAACGGGCTTGCCGTCCACCAGCGCCATCAGGGTCTTGAACACCTCCGCCGGGTTTGCGCCAAGCGCTTCTGCCGCCTGAAGGCCGACGCGCTGGTCGCCGGGGTCATAGTCATAGGTGTGGAGCGCAAAGACAACGCCCGCGCGCTGAAGCGCCACAACCGCCGGAGTGGATTTGGCCATGCTGCCTGCCCCTCGCCTCGATGTCCTGTCCTGTGTGCTCTTGCTCTCTAAAGCGGTTTGCGACCCGCTCGGCAAGCCGAAGGTTACCCCCCTTTATCGACAGGCCCGCTCGGCCCCGCGTTTCCGGTACGCTGGGCCCAAGAACAAGAAGCGGCTGACGTCCGCTGAGGGGAGGAAACCATGGGCTTTTCACATAATGAAATCGTTGAGACCGTTGAGCGCTTCATCGAGGCGTTCAAGGAATGCGAGCGGATCAACAGCTGGAGCTGGCTGGCGGACGAGTTCTACCACGAGGACTGCGTTTACGATTGCCAGTATGGCGGCGTGATGCCGGTGGTGGCCAATGGCCGCGAGGAAATCCGCCGCACCCACTATGGCCGCGACATGGAGGTGGGCTCGGGCTGGAGCGGCTGGTCGTTCCCGTACATCGGCTACGCGGTCAACGGCGACCAGATCTTCACCCACTGGCTCAATCGCGGCCCCGGCCTGCGCCCGGACGGGAGCCATTATGAAACCCATGGCGTCTCGTTCATCACCTATGGCGGCAACGGCAAGTTCATCCGGCAGACCGATATGTTCGATATCGGGCACCAGATGGTGCTGTGCGATGAGCTGGATGCCGCAGGCCTGCTGTCTGCCAAGCTCAAGCAGGAATGGGTCCTGCCGATGAAGGCCCGTATTGCCGCGGCGATGGCCTGACCGCCTGGCGGCACACCCGATCAGGGAGGGGTGCCGCTTTTCCCCTTAAAGCACCTATCCAAATATCCTATGCAGAAGGTGCGCTATCCTGCCGCGACTTGAAGGGGGGTCTTCATGTTCAATCGCCGTCAGTTCGTTGCCTCATCTACCGCCATTGTTGCCGCCGCCTTCGGGCTTCCGGCCGTTGCTGCCGGACGCGCAGCAGAGGGCGCGCAAGAGAGCCAGCGCTCGCTAACGGAGATTCTGGATGCGCATGTGCAGCGCCTGCTGCGCAACTCCCCCCACTCCATGACCATGCTGGGCCTCGATGTCGGCCCCGCCGCCGCTGCCCGCGGCATGACGGACGACCGCACGCCGGCAGGGCTGGAGCACACCCGGTCGCTGTTCCTCGATTTGAAGCGGGAACTGGACACGTATGACCCCGCCCGCCTGCAAGGGGCGGACTGGATCAACCACCAATCCGCCGACTATGTGGTCTCAACGACGCTGCAAAGCTACGGCTTCCCGTTTGGCGACCCGAACGTGGGCGTGGCCGTGCCCTACACCATCTCGCAACTGATGGGCGCGGCGCGGAATTTTCCAACGTTCATGGCCAACCAGCACCCCGTCAGAACGGCAGAAGACGCGGAGCATTACCTCACCCGCCTTTCGGATTTTGCAGCGACGCTGGACACCGAGACAGCCCGCTCCCGCGAGGACTACAAGCGAGGCGCAACGCCGCCCGACTTCGTTTTGAAAACCACCCTCGTCCAGTTCAATGCGCTGCTGGCCGCCGCCCCGGCAGAGGCGGATCTGGTCAAGTCGCTCGTCTCCCGCGCCAAGGCCAATGGCATTGAGGGCAACTGGCAGGCCCGCGCTGCCGCCATCATGGAGCAAAAGGTTTACCCGGCATTGCGGCGGCAGGCTGCGCTGTTGCAGGACGCGCTGGCCACCGCAAAGTCTGATGCAGGCGTGTGGCGGCTGCCGCAAGGCGAGGACTATTATCGCTTTGCCGTGCGCGCCGCGACGACGACCGACATGGCGCCTGAGGAAATTCACCGGATCGGGCTGGAGCTGGTGGCCCGCTTCTCGGCCGAAGCCGATAAAATCCTGCGGCAGGAAGGGCTGAGCCAAGGGACGGTCGGTCAGCGGATTTCCGCCCTGCGCCGCAGGCCCGACCAGCTTTTCCCCAACACGGACGAAGGCCGGGCCGCGCTGATTGCCTATGGCATGGAGCTGAACGAGAAGGTGCGCGCCCGCCTGCCACAGTGGTTCGGGCAATTGCCGCAGGCTCCCGTTGAAATTCGCCGCATGTCGCCCGCCATCGAGGCGGGAGCCTCCGGTGCTTTTTACCTGCCGCCGGTCATCGCCTCAAACGCCGGGCCGGGCCGCCCCGGCCAGTTCATGATCAACCTGCGCGATACCGCCAACCAGCCGCGCCTTGACCTGCCGACGCTGATCCACCACGAGGCGCTGCCGGGCCACCACCTGCAAAATGCGCTGATGATGGAGGCAAAAGACCTGCCGCAACTGCGCCGCCTGCCGGTGTTCTCGGGCTATCTGGAAGGCTGGGGCCTTTATGCCGAGCAACTGGCCGACGAGATGGGGCTGTTCGAGGACAACCCGTTGGGGCGGCTGGGCTATTTTGCCTCCATGCTGTTCCGCGCGGCGCGGCTGGTGGTGGATTCCGGCCTCCACCACATGCGCTGGACCCGCGCGCAGGCCATTGCCTATATGCGCGAGACGCTGGGCGAGAGCGAGGACAACGCCACCCGCGAGGTGGAGCGCTATTGCGTGCAGCCGGGTCAGGCCACCAGCTACATGCTGGGCTGGCGGGTGTGGACCGAGGCCCGCAACCGCGCGCAGGCACGGCTGGGCACCCGCTTTGATATGCGCACCTTCCATGACAAGGGCCTGCTGGCCGGAAACATGCCGCTGGATGTGCTGGCGCGGGTGATGGACGACTGGACGTAAGACGCCGCCCTCAGGCCGCAGCAGGGCGCACGAAATTCCGGCGCGCGGCGTCCACCTGCGCATGAAAGGCGCAGGCGGGCGCATGGTCGTTCACCAGCCCCATGGCCTGCATCAGCGC
>JAEZBH010000293.1 GCA_023427285.1 Pseudomonadota bacterium | reverse complement strand
AGCTTCTGGTTCCGGCAGGCTGTGCCCGCCTACCGCCAGGGATTCGTGCCCGACACCATCTCCACCGACCTGCACATGGACAATGTCAACGGCCCGGTGATCAGCTTGCAGAACACCATCTCCAAGTTCCTCATCATGGGCATGGGCCTGCCTGAAGCAATCGCGCGTACAACGTACCTGCCCGCCCGGGTGATCAACCGCCACGCGCTCGGCACATTGACCCCCGGGTTAGAAGCGGACGTGGCCGTGTTCCAACTGCGCGAAGGGAAGTTCGCCTTCACCGACTGCGGCGGGTTCCGCATGCCCGGTCCGTACAAGCTGGAATGCCAGATGACCATCCGAGGGGGCGAGGTGGTGTACGATCCGGAGGGGAGGAGCATGCCGGATTGGGATGTGGTGGATGTGGGAAGTTGATGGAATTCTAACGCAATCGCGTAACTGGGGTGGTTAGCGCTCTAGGCGTGCCGGGCGGCTAAAGCCTGCCCTTCCGCCGTATCCCAATCCCGCTCCAACGCCAAGTGGCATTCCGCTCCCTGCCCTACCCGCTCGTGATGGCAGAATCGGCATTCCAACGGCATCAGCCCGGTTCCATGCAGCTCGCACATGCCGTTGGAGAAAAATGTGCAGCCGCGCCGGCTGAACTCCTGCGCGGCAAAGAGACTCTAACAGCCGCGGACGGCAGGCGCGAGCACCGCAAACGAAAGGTCCGGGGGCATCTCCAGCATCATCCGCCCCGCATACCCAGCGTGGATCACGGCTTCCGCTTCGGCAACCGTCCACCAACCGGGGCGGACGCAGTTGCTCACACACACTTCGCAAGCGCATGGCTCCGATTGCGGGAAGCGCTCAGTCAAAGTCTTCTGCATGTGGGCATGCCGGTGTAACATTACAAATTCCTTAAATGTATGCTTTAGACGCCTTGATTATATAAGATGTGTGTTAGAGTATATTGCGATCAAAGCTAAACGTGCTGCAATATCTCACAAAGAAAATTCGCGCATCCTTATGGCGGAACAAATATATTGAAATCCTTTAGGGGGTTCGTGATGAAGGATTCGATTCAGCGCTTCTCCAAAATATTTAATGAGAACCTTTCCATCCCTGATAAGAATAAAAAAATCATTGTCGCTGTTGGCCTGGGCATTCTGGTTATCTTCGCCCTGCTGGCCCTTCCAGCACTAGTGGAATTGGCCTCCTGGCGCAGGCTCGGTGCGGACTGGCGCAGCGTTTTTCGTCCAGCACTGGAGCACCTGCTAGCTGGACGCTCGCCCTACAGTGAAGAACACTTTTACTCGCCGCCCTGGGTGTTGATCTTTTATGCTCCGTTTGCGCTGCTGCCAGAACCATATGGGCTGGTCGCTATCTGGTTAGCAAACTTCGCCGCATTCGGTTACGCCGCGCACAAGCACGGCGCGAAGCCCATTACCATCGCCCTTTTTCTCACCCTTCCGCAGGTTTTCCAGGGTGCGTTTCTCGGCAACTGTGATTGGATGGTGGCCTTAGGCACGGTGCTCCCGCCCTGGCTCGGGCTGCTGCTCGTCACGGTTAAGCCACAGATTGGCGCGCCGATTGCCCTATTCATACTCATCGAGGCTTACCGTCAGGTTGGGGTCCGTAAAGCGGCGATAACTGCGGCGCCATTATTGGTGCTGTCAGGCATTACCCTGCTGTTGTGGCGTGATAATCTTCTCCAGGGTGCCCACGCAGCGGGGATGTTCTGGAACGTCGCCCACTTCCCCTACTTGATGCCGGTCGGACTGGTGCTGCTGTACCGCGCTGTTCGGGACAGGAAGCTGGGATGGTCGATTGCCAGCGGGCCGTTCCTCACTCCCTACCTCGGCAACCCTTCCCTGCCCGTGGCCGCACTAGGCCTGCTGTCTTCTCAGGTGGAAACCCTGCTGGCTGTCCTCGGCCTGTGGATCGCCTGGTTGATGCAGTAATCCGGTAAGAACCACCCTCTATTCGCCCAAGCTGCATTTTCTGCCCCCGACCTGACGCTTTCACATTGCAATCCAAAATCAAGAAGAATCACCACATCTCTAATCTTATTCTATAGCACACAGGTAGCAATTTTCCTTCAAACAAATATTCCTGCGAATAAAATAAGAGCCGATTTCTTATCTTTGGCGAAACGATAAAAAATCCGACCCCCAGGCAAAATGTGGCAGCCTGAGGGTCAGTGTTCAACTGATATTTAATACGATCCGTCTTTTATTGCGCTGCCCTTGAGAGCAGTCGAATGTGGACAACTATTCTACAATCGTCTGGATCGTGAACGTTGTGCTGTCTACACTCGGGACCACCATGATCACGTAGTCCTGCGTCTTGGGGAGCTCGCCGGCCCCCGAGGCCAGGCCGAAGTCTGCGCGGACCAGCGGGGAGCCGTCATCCAGGCCGTAGATTGTCAGGGCGGTGGTGGCGTCCTGCGGGGTGGTGACGATCACCGTCATCGTCTGGCCTTCTTGGGCGCGCAGCAGGTAGGTCACCGGGGCGCGGGCGCTGATC
>JAEZBH010000023.1 GCA_023427285.1 Pseudomonadota bacterium | reverse complement strand
GCTGAGGTGCACATGCGCATCGCCAGCCCGCCGACCCGCCACAGCTGCTTCTATGGCGTGGACACGCCGGAGCGCTCCAAGCTGCTGGCCGCGCAGATGGATGTCGAGGAGATGACCAAGTACATCCGCGCCGACAGCCTGGCGTTCCTCTCCATCGACGGTCTCTACCGGGCCGTGGGCGAAGAGGGCCGCACCAACGCGGTGCCGCAGTACTGCGATGCCTGCTTCACCGGCGACTACCCGACCCGCCTGCTGGACCGGGAAGACGCGGAACAACCCAATCAGCTGGCCCTTCTGGCGGAGCGGGTGATTTGACGAAGCCCCTCGAAAACCGAAAGCCGCTTGAGAATCGACTGGCGCTGGTCTCCGGCGCCAGCCGTGGCATTGGCGCTGATACCGCCCTTGCTCTGGCAAAGGCGGGCGCGCACGTCATCCTGACCGCCCGCACCGAGGGCGGTCTGACGGAAGTCGAGGAAAAAATCCATCAGGCAGGCGGCACGGCGAGCATCGCCCCGCTCGACCTGATGAACCCGGACCAGATCGACGGCCTTGCCCAACACGTGGCGGGCCGTTGGGGCAAGCTGGACATTCTGGTGCTGAACGCGGGCCAGCTGGGCACGCTCTCGCCGCTGTCCCACACCCCGCTGAAGGACTGGGAGCGGGTTCTGGCCGTCAACCTGACTGCGCCGTTCCGCTTTCTGCGCGCCTTTGACGGCCTCTTGCGCCAAAGCGACAAGGGCCGGGTGATCGGCATTTCCTCGTCAGTCGCCACTCAGCCCCGCGCTTATTGGGGACCGTATGCGGCCTCAAAGGCGGCGCTGGAGAACCTCCTCGACGGTTATGCGGAGGAAGTCGCCAACGTCTCGTCCGTACGCGTTGCCGTCGTCAATCCGGGCGCGACCCGCACCAACATGCGCAAGGCCGCCTTCCCCGGTGAAGACCCTCAGACGCTCAAGACCCCCGATGTGGTTGCGGAAGCTCTTGTTAATCTTCTCGTGCAAGATTTCGAGACCAGGCACCGCCTGACCGTCACCGCAAAGGCCTGATCCGCTTGACCCGCCCCCTGCGCTTCCTGCTTGCCGCCGCCCTGCTCGGGTTTCAAACCCTCGGGTTTCAGGCACCCGCCGCTTTTGCAGAGGCACCGCGGAAAGCAGAAGCCGCAAGCGCAGAGGTGCGGGAGCGCACCGCCACTCCGGCGCTCTGGGTGTTGCAGGACCACGACACCACCATTCACATCTTCGGCACCTCCCACATGCTGCCCAAGGGCGTGAACTGGCTGCACGGGCCGGTGCGCAGCGCCTTCGAGCAAGCCGATACGCTGGTGCTGGAAATTGTGCAGCCCGAAGACCCACAGCAGATCCGGCCACTCGTCCAGCGTCTGGGCTTCAATCCCAAGGGCGTGCCCCTCTCCAGCCAGCTGCCCGCTGAGGTGCGCCAGGACATTGAGAAGGCCGCCGCGCAGGTTGGCCTGCCCATGGCCGCGCTTGAGCCGCTGCGTCCGTGGCTGGCCGCCACCACCCTGTCGGTTGCGGGATTGCAAACCCTCGGCCTTGCCTCCGACCAAGGCGTTGAATCGGTGCTGGCCGCCCAGGCGCGGCTTCAGCGCAAGGCCATTGCCGGTCTGGAGACGCCCGAGCAGCAGTTCGGCTTCCTTGCCTCCCTGCCGCACGAGGATCAGGTGGCGCTGCTGCGCTCCTCCATCCGCGATCTGGAAGGCATCCGCCGCGAGGCCAGCGCCCTCATGCGCAGCTGGATGACCGGCGATATCGAGACGGTCGGCTCCGTCATGAACGAATCGCTGAAGGATTCCCCCCATCTGGCCAAGGTGCTGCTGACCGAGCGCAATGCACGCTGGGCCACCTGGGTTGCGCAGCGCATGGATCAGCCGGGCCAGGTCTTTCTGGCGGTTGGCGCGGGCCACCTTGCCGGTTCGGACAATCTGATCGCGCTGCTGAAGGCCAAGGGTTTCAAGGTTCAGCGCATCGCGCCTGCAAAGATCGCCGCGCGATAACCCCCCATCAAGAAACTTGATTTATTGGAATTAATTCCACTGCCGTAGATATTAAAGCTTGAATTTGCCGGAAATAATGGCAGAAGGACCGCGATTTATCCGAGGTTTTCTGCCGGACCGTCGCTGCAATTCATTGTCCGTGCGGAAAGCCCAGGGTTTAGCACCGGCTTTTCCTCCCCATGGAACCGGATGCAAAACTGGCTGCGGCACCTGTTTCAGGTCCGCAGCCTTTTTTTATCGATTGCGTTAGAGCCAACCCGCCAGTTCGCGCCGCACGAGGGATTCCAGCACGCCAAGCCCGCCCTCGCTGGCGTTCAGGCAGGGAATGTAGCTGTACGCCTCGCCGCCTGCGTGCAGGAACACTTCCTTGTTCTCCAACGCCAGCTCGTCCAGCGTCTCGATGCAGTCCGCCGCAAAGGCCGGAGCGAGCACGGCAAGGCTTTTCACGCCCTTACCCGGCAGCGCCGCCAGCACGTCGCTGGTGTAGGGCTTCAGCCACTCAGCCTTGCCGAAGCGGGACTGGAAGGTGACAGTGAACCGCTCCTCCGGCCAGCCGAGAGCCTCGCGCATCAGGCGGGCGGTCTTGTGGCACTGGCAGTGGTAGGGATCGCCCAGATCAAGCGTGCGGCGCGGCATGCCGTGGAACGAGGCGACCAGATGGTCCGGCACATAGCCCAGCCCGTCCAGATGGCTTCTCACCGACTGCGCCAGCGCCTGAATGAACGCCGGGTCGTCATAGTAGGGCGGCAGGTAACGCACCGTCGGCTGCCAGCGCATGGCGCGCAGGGCATCGTTGGCCTTATCGACCGCCGTTGCCGTCGTCGCGCCCGAATACTGCGGGTAGAGCGGCGCAATGAGGATGCGGTCACACCCGGCGGCCTTCAGCCGGTCCAGTTCAGACTTGATACTGGGGTTGCCGTAACGCATGGCCCAGCTGACCTGCACCTGTTCGCCGAGCAGGCGTTGCAGCCCTTCTGCCTGCGCCTCTGTGATGACGCGCAAGGGAGACTGGTTACGCGTCGAGTCCCAGACGCGCTTGTACCCCTCGGCGGACTTGCCGGGGCGCAGGGTCAGGATGATGCCCTGCAAGATCGGCTGCCACAGGATCTTGGGCAGCTCGACCACGCGCTGATCGGACAGGAATTCCGAGAGATAGCGGCGGACGGACCAGAAGTCCGTACCGTCCGGCGTGCCGAGGTTGACCAGAAGCACGCCGATGCGCCCGTGCGCCACATGCGGATGCCCGGCCGGAAACCGGGCAGCAGGAACCGGGGCGGCAACGTTCGGGGTCTGGGCAGGCTGCACCATGTCTTCAACCTCTGGGTTACAAATACACAGACGAATAGCGCCGCTTCCGCGCCGCTACGCTGGCGCGCGTGTATCATGCCGCGCGCATGCGCGCCTGTGCAATTCAGCCAAGCCGTGCCGGATTAGCGCTTTTTGCTGGAAGCCGCCTTTTTCTTCGAAGCCGCCGCTTCCTTCGCCGCCTTTTCCTTGGCGGCCTTTTCCGCCTCCGCCTTGGCCTTGGCGGCTTCCGCCTCTGCCTTGGCTCTGGCCTGTGCTTCCGCCTTCAGCTTTGCCAGCATGGCATCGGACCACAGCTGCTGGGTCCCGACCGGCAAGCGGCGAATGCGCGTGCCGGTTGCAGCCGCGATGGCGTTGATGACGGCCGGTGCAATGGGCGGCACACCCGGCTCGCCGACACCGCCCGGCTCCTTGGCCTTGGCGTTGAGGATTTCCACCTCGATCTGCGGTGCGCCTTCCAGCGTCAGCAGCGGTGAGCCGTCGAAATTGGTCTGCTCGGACTGGCCGTTGGCAAACGTGATCTGGCCCAGCAGCGCCGCCGACAGGCCGAAGATAATGCCGCCTTCCATCTGCGCCTTGACGGTATCGGGATTGATGACCCGCCCGCAGTCGACGGCGCAGAACACCTTGAGCACCCGCACCTGATCGTCGTGGCCAACCTCCACATGGGCCACCTGCGCCACGATGGAGCCGAAGCTCTCATGCAGGGCAATCCCCATGCCCTGCTCGCGCGGCAGCGGCTGACCGAACCGGGCCATGGCCGCCGCCCGCTCCAGCACCGCACGGTGGCGGGGGCTGTCTTCCAGCGCCTTCAGGCGGAACTCCAGAGGGCTCACGCCCGCTGCGGCGGCCAGTTCATCCATGAAGCTTTCAACGAAAAAGGCGTTGAAGCTGTGGCCAACCGAGCGCCAGTAGCCAACCGGCACCGGAGCCTCCACCACGGCATGCTCGATCAGATGGTCGCCCAGTCGGTACGGCAGGTTGATTGCCCCCTGAATGGACGAGAAATCCGGCTCGGCGCGTGCGGCCAGCGGCATGAACCGCCCCATCACGCTGGCCTGAACCGACTGGCTGGCCGAGCGGAAGTGCCAGCCCGCAATGCGGCCTTTCTTGTCCACGCGCCCCCGGAGCCGTGCGCTGGCGGCGGGGCGGTACTTGTCCTGCCGAATGTCTTCTTCGCGGCTCCACACCAGCTGCACCGGACGGCCCGCCTCGCGTGCGATCAGCGCGGCCTGCACGGCGGCATCCGCCTCGATCTTGCGGCCAAAGCCGCCGCCCAGCAGGGTCGGATAAACGGTGACCATCTCGCCGGCCACGCCCAACGCACGCGCAACGGCCATGCGGGTCCATGTCGTGGACTGGGTCGGCACCCAGACCTCGACCCGCTCCTCGGAGATGCGGGCCGTGGCCGTCATCGGCTCCAGGCACAGATGGGCAAGGTAGGGCACGGTGTATTCGCGCTCGATGACGCCGCCCTCGGCCAGCGCGTCCTCAACGTCTCCCTCCTCGGCATAGACGTGGGCCGCGCCATTGCTCATGGCGGCATCGATCAACCCGGCGATGTCCGCCGTATCCGCGCCGCCCGCGTCCGAGACATCGAATTGCGGCTCAAGCCGGTCCAGCAGGCTCTGCGCCCGCCACCAGCTATCGGCAACCACCGCAACCCAGTGCTCCTGACGAACCAGCTTGAGGAAGCCCTTGGCCCCCTCCAGCGGCGCCTCGTTCACCTCCGTCAGCGGAGAAATGCCGCCAGGGCCTGCCTTGATGGCCGCATAGGCCATGTTCTCAAGGCGCACGTCTCCGCCAAAGCGGGCCGTGCCATCCACCTTGGAGGGAATGTCGATGCGCGGCACGGAGTGGCCGATGAGCCTGAACTGATCCGGCTTGCGCAGCTCGGGGGATTCGGGCGCTTCCTCGCGCGCCGCATCTGCCGCCAGCTCGGCAAAGGAGGCGCGCCGGTCACCATGCACCACCATGCTGTTTTCGGCGCGGCACTGGGTCCAGTCCACGCCCCAGCGACGGCCCGCCGCCATGCACAGCATGGTGCGCGCGGTGGCGCCCGCCAGCCGCAAGGAGGTGTAGAACGCCCGAACGGACGTCGAGCCGCCGGTCACCTGCAAGGCCAGCCGCTCGGCCAGCTCGGACATCGCCCAACGCGCAATGCCCCGCGCAAAGCCGGGCAGGACCTCGGCCCCTTCCTGCATCACCAGCTTGTTGGCATAGACCGGGTGTATCGGAGCAGGCTCGACCGAAATCGACTCCCATGCCGCGCCCAGTTCCTCGGCAATGATCTGGGGAAGCGCGGTATAGACGCCCTGACCCATCTCCGCCTGCGGCACCACGACGACCACCCGCCCGTCAGCCCCAACCTTCAACCAGGCGTTGATGACGGTTTCATCCTCGCGGGTCATCATGACGAGGGCAGGACTGCGCGGCCACGCCAGATACCCGACCAGCAATCCAACACCCGCCGCGCCGCCAATCAGGAAACGCCGACGTGTGGTTCTGGGCTGGGGAAGCGGGATGTTATGGGAAGTTGTAAGGTCAGGATTTCCGTCAGCCATGCGCTTATCTGCCGTGCACTTAACCTGAAAAGGCGGGCAATAGGCGGAGCTGCACTCTTGTATTCTGGCCGCCGGATCATGAGGCGGAAGCCCCCGCCCACGGTCGCCGGAACGCGCATACTGCCACCGTCTGGTTGCAGGGGACGTTAGTCGCCCCGGCCAAGGAGGGGAAGGGAAAATTTGCCAAAACCCGGCAGCGCACCCTTGCCGCAAGGCGAACGGGATTCGGCATGGGGACAGCCGGTGCTTGTGACGCCAAAAATCAGGGACGGCTGATTGCTGATACAAAATGCCGGAAGGTTGGGCCGCGGCGGCCGGGTCGCCGCATTTTTCGCGTTCTCCCCCGGCCGCATGCCAGCTTCCATAAGGCTAAGCCTTCGGTACGGCCGGCGTTCTCCCCAAGACCTTGGCGGTCCTCTCCGATCCCTAGCGGTCTTTTGTTTTATGCTGCCGCATGTTCAGTTTCGAAGCGGGAACGATAATAGTCTCTTAAGGATACTTTGTCGACCTTACCGGAGCCGAGACGGGGCAAGGGGTTGCAGATAAGCCACAGTTTCGCGGGGTGCTTGAATGGTGCCAGATGCCGAGCAACTTCTTCGAGAAGGCTCGCCTCGGTGACGCCTGCTTCCTCTCGCACATGCACCACCGCGCCCACAATCTCGCCCAGCCGGGCATCGGGCAGGCCGAAGACGCAGGCTTCCACCACGCCCCGGCACGCCTGAAGCGCCGCTTCCACCTCAAGGGACGAAACGTTCTCCCCGCCCCGGATGATGATGTCTTTCTTGCGGTCAACGATGAACAGGAAGCCGTCCTCATCGAAGTAGCCAAGGTCGCCCGAGCGGAACCAGCCGTCTGTGGTGAAAGCGGCTGCCGTCGCCTCTGCATCCCGCCAGTACCCCCGCGCCAGCGCCGCCGTGCGCCACCAGATCTCGCCAACCTCATGCGGGGCGGCCTGCGTGCCCGTGTTATCGAGCGCTATCTTCACCTGCGCAATCGGCGCAATCGGCCTGCCAGCTGACCCCGGCTTGGCCAGATACCCCTCCCGATTGGCCACCGTGCTCAGCGCGTTGGTTTCGGTCAGCCCGTAGCCGATGGTGGGCCGCTTGTCGGGAAAGGCGTCCTTCAGGCGCTGCACATGCGCCGCCGGACGAGGCGCGCCGCCCGCGCCCATGTCGCGCAGGGAGCTGAGATCGAACGCCTCCCGCCCCGGATGCTCCAGCACGTCCAGCGACATCGTCGGCACGCCCAGCAGATGCGTCACCCGCTCCGCCTCGATCAGCCGCAGCGCCTCGCCCGCGTCCCAGCGGTGCATCATCACCAGCTTGCGGCCCACGATGAAACAGGTCAGCCAGACGGCAAAACATCCGGTGGTGTGGAACAGCGGCACGGCCAGCAGGGTCGCGGTCTGGTGCGTGAAGGCCCGCCCTTCCTGCGTGTCCATTTCGGTCATCGCAAGGCCATAGACCGCAAGGCCGAACAGGGCGGTCAAGATGGCCCGGTGCGTTGAGACCGCGCCCTTGGGGTGGCCGGTTGAGCCTGACGTGTAGAGAATGGTCGCGTCATCCTCCGGGTCGAGCGGCGGCAGAAAGAGAACCTCCGGCTGCGCTTCGGCCAGCACCGTCTCCAGCAGATCCCAGCCGTGCAGCGCCGCCTCCGCGTCCGTCGCGCGGTCAGCCTCCCCGCTGCACGCTACAACAATCGGCACCGCAACAGCGCCGTGCTCCGCCAGCCGCCGGGCCCGCGCCGCATCCGCCACCACCAGCCGCGCGTCGCTGTGACTGAGGCCGTAAGCCAGCTCCGCGCCGCTCCACCACGCATTGAGCGGCACCACGATTGCGCCGATCAGCATCAGCCCCATGAAGGCAAGGCACCACTCCGGCGTGTTGCGCATTGCCAGCGCCACCCGGTCGCCCTTGCTGATGCCGTAGCGCTGCTGAAACGCCGCCCCGTAGCGCCGGGCCTGCTCCAGCGCCTCTGCATAGCTCAGCCGCTGCGCGCCATAGACAATGAAATCCGCCTCGCCATGCTGGCTGCCCAGCGCCTGCATGTACTCGCGCAGCGATTGCGGGGCATTGCGGAACACCGGCAGCCTCTGGCCGCGAATATCCGCCTCGCCCACTTCCAGCGGTCCGCCCGGCCCGGCAAGCGCCGCGCAAATCCGGTCATAGAGAATATCTGAATCCGTCAGCATGCAGCCCCCTTGCCTGTCGCCGCATCGGCACGGCTTTGGTTTTACGGCAGCTCCGGGGCCTGGCTGCTCTGAGCTGGGCTGCTCTGAGCCGGACCGCACGAAGCCTCGCCCACCCTTCCGGCAGGCCCGGCACACCCCACGCAACGGCTCATTATGCGTTGTTTTTCCGAATAATATGCGGCAAGTGAAAAGGCCCGGCAACAGCCGCGCCGGGGGAACATCACCTGATCTGGGGGTAGCTGCTGATGGAACTCGGCCACATCGATCCTGTCGCATTCGAGATCGGCCCGCTCGTGGTGCGCTGGTATGCGCTGGCCTATATCGTCGGCATTCTGGGCGGCTGGTGGCTTGCCACCCGCATGGCCGCAAAACCCGGCGCGCCGTGGACCAACCGTCATATCGACGACTTCATCACCTGGGTGACGGTCGGCATCATCGTGGGCGGGCGTCTGGCCTACGTGGTGTTCTACAACCTGCCCTATTACATCGAGCATCCGCTCGCGATCATTCGGCTGTGGGACGGCGGCATGTCCTTCCACGGCGGGGTTATCGGCGTGGGCGTTGCCATCATCCTGTTCTGCCGCAAATACAAGCTGAACTGGCTGCGCGTGGCGGATTACGTCGCCTGCGTCGTGCCGATCGGTCTGGGGCTGGGCCGTCTTGCCAACTTCATCAACGGCGAGTTGTGGGGCAGCATCACCACCTCCCCGCTTGGCGTCATTTTCCCAGGCGGCGGCCCGCTGCCGCGTCACCCGAGCCAGCTTTACGAAGCCTTCCTTGAGGGCTTCGTTCTGCTCGCTATTCTGCTGTTCATGTTCTACCGCACCGATGCGCGCCTGCAGCCGGGACGCCTGACCGGCGCGTTCCTGTTCTTCTACGGCGTGTTCCGCTTCATGGTGGAATTCGTGCGCGAGCCGGACAGCCATCTGGTTGAATTCGCCGCCGCCACCGGCCTGCACATGGGCCAGTGGCTGTGCGTGCCGATGATCCTTGGCGGGCTTTATCTCATGGTCACTGCACCAAAGCGGCGGACGGCATGAACGCGCTGGCCGCAATCCTTGCGGAACAAATCCGCGCAAACGGCCCCCTGTCCGTTGCCGATTACATGGGGCTCTGCCTCGGCCACGCCGCCCACGGCTATTACATGAAGCAGGTGCCGTTCGGGCGCGAGGGCGACTTCACCACCGCGCCGGAAATCTCGCAGGTGTTCGGCGAGCTGATCGGCCTGCACTTTGCTGACGTGTGGCTGCGCGCCGGTGCGCCCAGTCCGGTGCAACTGGTGGAGCTGGGGCCGGGGCGCGGAACGCTGATGGCGGATATCTTGCGCGCCACCAAAGCCGTACCCGGCTTTCATGCGGCGCTCAGCGTCACCTTCGTTGAGATGAGCCCGGTGCTGCGCCGGGAGCAGAAAGCCCGCGTGCCTCATGCGCAGTGGGCGGACCGGCTGGCGGACATTCCCGCAGGCCAGCCGCTGCTGCTCGTCACCAACGAATTCTTCGACGCCTTGCCCGCCCGCCAGCTGGTGAAAACCGCGCGCGGCTGGCAGGAGCGCCATGTGGCACTTGAGGGCGAGCGCTTTGTGCCCGTGGTGCCGGATGACGCGCCGCTGCTTGATGCGCTGGTGCCCGCCGCCCTCCGCAATGCGCCCGAGGGTAGTTTCTACGAACTGCTCGGCGGTGCGGAAGACGCCGCCCTCCTCAACCAGCGCCTGAGCCAAGACGGCGGCGCGGCGCTCATCATCGACTACGGCCACGCCCGCCACAGCCTTGGCGACACGCTTCAGGCCATGCGCGCGCACGCCTTCGCCGACCCCTTCGAGGCCCCCGGCGATGCCGACCTGACCGTGCATGTGGACTTCGAGCAGATCATCGAGCGGGCAGGCCAGGGCCTACGCGTTCTCGGCCCCGTCGGACAGGGGCGCTTCCTGCGGGCGCTGGGGCTGGATATCCGCACCGCCGTTCTAGCCAAGTCCAACCCGCCCAAGGCCGAGGCGCTGGTTACCGCCTCCCGCCGTCTGGCGGACAGCGACCAGATGGGCGCGCTGTTCAAGGTGCTGTCGCTGAGCAGCCCCGCATGGCCCGCTCCGGCAGGATTGGAAGCCCCATGAGCATCCCCCTGGCCGACATCACCTATCGCACGCCCGAGCGGCAGGATGCACCCGCCCTCTCCCACTGCGGGCGCAAGACGTTTGTCGATACCTTCGGGCATCTCTACAAACCGTCTGATCTGTCCGCCTATCTCAACAAGGTGTACACGCCCGCCGCGGTTCTCAGCGACATGGCCGCCGCTGGCACCGAATACCGCATCGCCGAGCA
Organism: Pseudomonadota bacterium; assembly: GCA_023427285.1. GTDB lineage: Bacteria > Pseudomonadota > Alphaproteobacteria > Sphingomonadales > Sphingomonadaceae > Pedomonas. The sequence goes on along the minus strand of JAEZBH010000023.1, from coordinate 1,504 downwards.
CGAGGGCCGGATCATCGGCTTCTGCAAGATCGGCGCGGTCACCGTGCCCCTCGATCAGGTCCCGCCGCGCAGCATCGAATTGCGCCAGCTGTACGTGGATCACGCCTATCACGGCAGCGGCGTTGCCGCGACGCTGATGGCCTGGGCGCTGGACCGCGCCTTCGCCCGCGAATGCGAAACCGTCTATCTCAGCGTTTATTCCGAAAACCACCGGGCCCTGCGATTCTATCAGCGCCACGGGTTCCGGAAGATTGGCGAGTACAAGTTCATGGTGGGCCAGCAGGCGGATGACGAGTTCATCATGATGCTGAAGCTGTGCCATGACCTGACCGCCTACGACGCCACGACCGCGTAAGGATTTCCACAATGAGTACTGTTACTGAAACTGGCCCCGTCACCCTGCTGATGTCCGGCGCGCTTGCGGGCGTCCCCCACGGCTTTCTGGGCCGAACCGGCGGCGTCTCGCCCGGCATTTTCTCAAGCCTGAACGTCGGCCTCGGCTCGTCTGACGACCCGGCGAGCGTGCGCGAGAACCGCCTGCGCGCCGTCAACGCCGTTGCGCCCGGCTACCGCCTCGTCACCCTGCACCAGATCCACTCCAACCGCGCCGTCGTCGCGGGTGACTGGGGCGACGACAACCGCCCCGAGGCCGACGCCCTCGTCACCGACCTGCCCGGCGTGATCCTCGGCATCCTCACCGCCGACTGCGGCCCCGTGCTGCTGGCCGACCCGCAAGCAGGCGTCATCGGCGCAGCCCACGCAGGCTGGAAAGGTGCGCTGACCGGCGTGCTCGATTCCGTCATCATGGCGATGGAGCAGCTCGGCGCCGAACGCGAGCGCATCAGCGCCGCCATCGGCCCCTGCATCAGCCGCCGCTCCTACGAGGTGGACGAAGCCTTCGTCCGCCGCTTCTACGAGGCCAGCGAACAGTCCGAGCACTTCTTCTCTTCCGGCCAGCGCGACGGCCACTACCAGTTCGATCTGGAAGGCTTCATCACCATGCGCCTCGCCCAGGCGGGCGTGCGCTCCATCGAGGCGCTGGGCGAAGACACCTACACCCAACCCGACCGCTTCTTCAGCTACCGCCGCACCACCCACGCGGGCGAACCCGACTATGGCCGCCAGATCTCGCTGATCGCCCTGCCCCACCGCTGCGGCTGCGGCCATGCGCATGGGCACGACCATGACCATGGGCATGAGCACGGCTAACGGGCTGGCCTTTGCCTGATTTTTTGCAGAAGGATCTATGATCCTCCTGCACCTCCTTTTCGTTTCACACGGCCGCGTTACCCGCGCGTTGCCCGGCACGACCTGCGATTAATCAGAGGGAATTCGACCGCGCCTCATGCCGCCCGTGGAGGACTCTGAAATCCCGGCGTTGGCTCACGGACCTGACCGAGGCGCGGCCCAATAAGCGAATAGAAAACGCCCCCCTCTAAGCAAGATCTCCGGCCGCAAAACGAATGGGGGCGTGGGGGTTATAGACCCCCACATCAACCCTTCA
>JAEZBH010000011.1 GCA_023427285.1 Pseudomonadota bacterium | reverse complement strand
CGCAGCATGGCGCTGGCGGCAACGTCCTTGGCTGCGGAGAGCTGTTTTTCCAGCTCGGGGATAACGCCGTATGCCAGCTCGCCCGCCCGTTGCAGGTTGCCGTTGCGCTGGGCCTGCTCCAGTTCGGTGCGGGCCGCATCCAGCTTTTCCTTCAGCTGGCGTTCGCCTTGCATCTTCTCGCGCTCGGCGTTCCAGCGGGCGGTCAGTTCGGCGGATTGCTGCTCAAGGTCCGCCAGCTCCTGTTCGATGCGATCCAGTCGCTCCTTTGAGGCGGCATCGGTTTCCTTGCGCAGCGCCTCGCGCTCGATTTTCAGCTGGATGACGCGCCGGTCCAGAGTCTCGATTTCCTCGGGCTTGGACTCCACTTCCATGCGCAGGCGGGAAGACGCTTCATCCATCAGGTCGATGGCCTTGTCGGGCAGAAAGCGGTCGGTGATGTAGCGGTTCGAGAGCGTGGCAGCGGCCACCAGCGCGCTGTCGGTGATGCGCACGCCGTGGTGAACCTCGTACTTCTCCTTGAGGCCGCGCAGGATGGAAATGGTGTCCTCAACCGTCGGCTCGCTCACCATCACCGGCTGGAAGCGGCGCTCCAGCGCGGCGTCCTTTTCCACGTGCTTGCGGTATTCCTCAAGCGTCGTTGCGCCGATGCAGTGCAATTCGCCGCGCGCCAGAGCAGGCTTCAGAAGGTTCGAGGCATCCATTGCGCCTTCGGATTTGCCCGCGCCGACCAGCGTGTGCATCTCGTCGATGAACAGGACGATCTCGCCCTCAGCCGCGCGCACTTCTTCCAGAACGCCCTTGAGGCGCTCCTCGAACTCGCCGCGATATTTGGCACCGGCAATCAGCGCGCCCATGTCGAGCGCCATGATGCGGCGGTCCTTCAGGTTTTCCGGCACGTCGCCCTTGGCGATGCGCAGCGCCAGACCCTCAACGATGGCGGTTTTGCCGACGCCGGGTTCGCCGATCAGAACGGGGTTGTTCTTGGTGCGGCGGGAGAGAACCTGAATGGTGCGGCGGATTTCCTCGTCGCGGCCGATCACCGGGTCGAGCTTGCCGTCATGCGCCGCCTGCGTCAGATCGCGGGCGAATTTCTTCAGCGCGTCATAGCGGTCTTCCGCCGAGGCCGTATCAGCGGTGCGGCCCTTGCGGATTTGGTTGATGGCGGCGTTCAGCCCCTGGGGGGTGACGCCCGCATCGGCCAGAATTCGTGCAGCCGCCGTGCCCTGCGTCAGCGCCAGCGCCAGCAGCAGCCGCTCCACGGTCACGTAGCTGTCGCCGGCTTTGGTTGCGAGCTGCTCGGCCTGATCGAGAACGCGCACGACATCCGGGTCCCAACTCATCTGGTTGGAGCCGGTGACCTTGGGAATCTTGTTCAGGGCAAGATCAACTTCCTGCACGGCGCGCTGGGGATTGCCGCCAGCGGCGCGGATGAGCCCCGCAGCCATGCCCTGATCGTCTTCTAGCAGGGCCTTGAGCAGATGCTCGGTTTGCACGCGCTGGTGATCGTTGCGCAGCGCGACCGTTTGGGCCGATTGCAGGAAGCCACGTGCCCGTTCGGTAAACTTCTCGATATTCATGGGCTTTGCCCCTCAAGGTTTACACTCAAGCTTCATGTAATGTGGCATATTTGCCACACAAGAGGTGGGTGTTCGGTTTCTGTAACGATCTTTTGTGATGAGAGGCGGGGGCTTGTTTGAAAGGCATCCCGCTTTGCGTTCAACGCGCCAAAGACTGGAGCGTTTCGAGGCGGTCGGCCTCGTGCGCGGGTTTGTCGGTGCGGATGCGCGAGACGCGGGGAAAGCGCATGGCCAGTCCGGACTTGTGGCGACTGGAGGCGTGGATGCTGTCGAAGGCCACTTCCAGCACCAGCGATTTTTCCACTTCCCGCACCGGGCCGAACCGCTTGGTGGTATGGCCGCGCACCCAGCGGTCGAGCCATTGCAATTCTTCATCCGTAAAGCCGAAGTAGGCTTTGCCGACCGGGAGCAGCTGGCCGTCCGGCCCCCATGCGCCGAAGGTGTAATCGGAATAGAAGCTGGAGCGTTTGCCGTGGCCGCGCTGGGCATACATCAGCACGCAATCAGCGGTGAGCGGGTCGCGCTTCCACTTGTACCAGAGTCCCACGCGCCGCCCGCCGGTGTAGGGGCTGTCGCGGCGCTTGAGCATCAGCCCTTCAATGTCGTGGCCGCGTGTACTCGCGCGGATTTCGGAAAGCCCTTCCCAAGTGTTTGCCTCAACCAGGGCAGAGATGTCGAAAAATCCGGGATTCAGCGTTCTTGCTGCCCGGAGCAGCCGCTCGCGGCGCTGGGTGAGGGGAAGGGGGCGCACGTCTTCCTGGCCGTCCACCAGAATGTCGTAGAGCCGCACGAAGGCCGGGTGCTCGCGCAGCAGCTTTGCATCGACCGTTTTCCGGTTGAGGCGCTGTTGCAGGGCGTTGAAGGAGGCGGGATCACCGTCATTCCCTCGCACCAGCAGCTCGCCGTCAAGCGCCCCTTCCACAGTCAAGTTCTCGATGATCTCGGGAAAGGCGGCAGAAATGTCGTCACCCGTGCGGGAGTAGAGGCGGCGCATGTTGCCCGCTTTTACCGCCTGCACGCGGATGCCGTCCCATTTCCATTCGGCAAGGAACTGCGCAAGGTCCAGCGTCTCGCCCTCTTCCAGCGGCGTTGCCAGCA
>JAEZBH010000549.1 GCA_023427285.1 Pseudomonadota bacterium | reverse complement strand
GTCTTGAGGCGGCGCATTCGCGCGTAAATCATTTTGATATTTTACCTATAGTTTCTTGCCTCAGGAATCTATTCCCGGCAAAGCCGTGAAGGGGCATGTGGAATGAATATAGAGGCCGATTATTACTTCAACAAATGGATATATGGCTGTTTTTGTGGAGATGAATTGGTTGTACTTGATGTGAGGAAGGGGCTGTATCATTCAATAACCGAAAGCGAATTGCAGGTCATTATCCCATATCTGCGGGATGCGCTTCCTCTTCCCGGTCATAAATCTCTATATTCAGGGCAGGCCGAAGATGCGCAGCTTCATTTGCGGAATATGGAAGATCTGGGGATTTTGACGAGAAGTGCCGCCCAGGGGAAGCGGATGATGGGGGCAAGAGCGGTCGACCCCATCGATCTATTCGAGCATCTCGAAGCAGATAGCGACCCATTGTTCCGGTGGCATCATGTCTGTGTAATGTTTTTAGCAGGATTATTCGCACACCTAATGCTTAAATGGGTGACTTTTTCTAATATTATTCGATATTTCCAAAATAAATGGAGGCGAGGTGGGGGCGCATTGCATCATGAACGTGTGACTGAAATTGCTCGGGTTTATAATCATCTCCGACCACTTCTCTGGAGAAGTCGAATTTGCTTATATGATACCTTGGCATTCGATTTCTTCTGTCGGTTACATGGGGTCAAGCCGACCATTGTTTTTGGCGTGATCGGCGAGCCTTTCCAGGCTCATTGCTGGGCCCAAGTCGACGGGTTCATTCTGAATGATGTCCCTCAGAATACAAAAAAATTTACGCCTATTTTGGTTATATAGGAGTAAATAATGTATCGATATCTCGCAGTCTTCATGCGAAATTCCGGGAAAAATCCTCATTGTAAAGCCGACATCATCGGTGCGCTGAAGAACCGGCATCCGGGATCAAGAATACTGCTAGACCGCGAGAATGTTTTTGTTGCCGATTGGCCTGATGCTGGCAGTCAGATGAGATGTCATACTCTGGCAGGCGGAAAGGGCATTATTCTAGGGCATCTCTTTTTTCCAAAACCTGCATCATACTGCCAATCGGTCTCTTTGAGGGCGCCAGACTGCCTGGATCCAGTTGTCAGCGATCGTATAGAAAGTTCCAACGGAGACCACCTGGTTGATTGCTATTGGGGATCGTATGTAGCGTTTCTTCCAAACTTTGATACTAAATGCCTGTCAATACTCCGCAGTCCGTTCTCGACATTGTCTTGTTATCATTACTCGATCGGCGATATCTCTTTCATTTTCTCGGATATCGAATTTCTCGGTTTTCTGAAAAACTACGGATTGGCAATAGACTGGGACTTGGCCAGCCAGTATCTTATTCTGTCTGGCCCACCGACTGAGCGTACGCCTTTGAAGGGGCTTGATGCCCTGCTTCATGGTCAACGCATGACACTTAAGGGTGATGACGTCGATTTCGACCTTGCGTGGAAAGCCGGGGCCGCCAAGTTTGATGCAGAGTTCCATAATCCAGAGGTTGCAGCCCAGTCTCTACGCTATGTGATGCATTCGTGTTTCCAGACATGGGCCTCTGTATTTCCAAATGCTCTTTTAGCGTTATCCGGCGGGTATGACTCCGCGTTAGTGGCTGGAATAATGGCGAATTTGCCAGACAGGCCGGATTTACATGGAATTACATATTACGATAGCGGTGCCGCATCTGATGAAAGATACTATGCGCGTTTGTCGGCTGAGGATGCGGGCTATCCTCTTGCTGAAATCAGGATAGATGCGGAAAATTCCATAGCGGACAGCATAGAGCAGGCCCGCAGAGTGCCATGGCCGCAAGGCCTGCATAATAACCAGCATACGATCAGTGAAGCTGAACGGCGTTTATCCGAGACCGTGGGTGCAACCGCCAAGCTTGATGGCGAAGGCGGCAATGAACTCCTGTTTAGTTATACGGGCGTTCTGGCTGCGCAGGACCATTATCGTACCTATGGGCTGAACAGACAAACGCTCTCGGTGGCGATGCGGATTGCTCGAGCAAGCAACCTTTCACTGTGGACTGTCCTGCGGCACATGATCAAAACGCGCCCTCGCGGTATAGCCAGGGCGCACCTCGATTATCCCGAGCTTTTCTGGGGAATAAAGCCCGAAGTGGGAGAGGTGATCAAGAGAACCGTTGAGTGGGGGCCGTATTTTGATCTGGTCGATGAAATGCACCTCCCCGGAAAGGCAGAGCAAATTCAGGGGCTGGCCGCCCGGCTGGACCGAATTGACGGCCCTCCGGAGTTTCCAGATATAGAGCCAGTGTCACCAATTCGTTCGCAGCCGATTGCTGAACTGTGCTTTGCTATTCCCTCTTATGTTCACCAGTTTAATGGGCGTGAGCGCGGTTTGGCCCGCTACGCGTTTGCGGATTGTGTGCCCCGGCAGATCAGACTGCGACGTTTCAAGGCCGTGGGCTCTCCCTATTTTCACGATTCCGTAAGGCACAATCGAAAAAACCTGGAAGAATTGCTGCTCGGCGGACTTCTGGCGAGCAAAGGCTTTCTGGATACCCGAGCGATTGAGAATACGCTGCGCGACCCGTCCATTGAAGCGACAGACACATATACCCGCATACTTCATCTCGCCGGTGTTGAAGTATGGGCGAGGGCATGGGAGTCGGCATAATTGATCTTATGTATGGGGAAGAAGATCCGTTTGCTCGCAATCCATTTTTGCCAAAATCTGATTTTTTCCCTCTTCCTCCAAGTTTTCCTTTTGATCTATGGCAGCGTTCCGGCGAATTTCGGACCACCGTTTGAAATGGTCGGATGAGCGATCCAGGGTGGCGCGATTATCGTTAAGCCAGAAATCAAACCAGTCGACTGTGAGCTGTTGCGCGGCAAGAACAACATCTGGCCGCATGGGCGGGTGGTTGTCATTCTTGAAGAGAATCATGTCGATTGGCTTGTTAAGCCGTCGCATGCCGGTGAAGATATCCCACCAATCATTTGGTAGTGTTGAATACTGCGTTATGAGCAGTGCCGACTTCATTTTGTCCAAATGATAATATGCAGATCGTTTGATCCACTCAGCTTGAGTTTTCCCCCAAGGCATCGAATCGCATGTCGCGAGTTCATGATTTAGCATGCCGCGTCCCTGAAGTTTGTAAAGCATCGGATAGCCAAATGGTCCTGGACTGACGGCATCGGCTACCAGAACAGCGCGCGGGCGGTAGCGCGGAAACACGGCCATATTGAAGACAAGTTGGCCGCGTGCGCTAAATCCAATCAGGCCAATCTTTTGCGCGTCAATCAACCCTCGACGGTTCAGAAGATCGATTGCGGCATCGATACCGCGGGCATCAACGGGCTGGCCACGCTCCCCGAACGCCTCATCAATGTTCGGCACCTGCAGAACAACCATGCCTCTGTTGGCCAATGCCTGTGCTGCATAAGGCCCGGTTGCATAATGAGGGCCATCAACAAGGAAGCTGTTGGGGTCAAAGCCGTGTGTCTGAATGACGAGGGGATACCGCACTTTGGGACTCCAATCAGGTGGAAGGATCAGGCCTGCCTGCCAGGCAACACCGGCTTCATCTTTCCATTTCAGAAGTTCCACTTTTCCCAAACTTAAGTTTTTGAATTGGGGGTTGGGATCGAAAATCGGCTTGCTCACGCCGGTGCGCAGGTTTGTGGCAACGACTTTGCCGGGACGGTCAAATCGTTCATCGAGCCAAATTCGCAAAGCGAGAGACTGGCTCTCTATATAGCAAGCTGGCTTTCCATCCTGGGAGTGATCTTCTCCGCTGTAGCTGCGCCGGCATCGCGCGCTGATGTCATGACTGATCGAATTGCCGTATTTGACGTGAATGAATTGCGGATTGTCTTTCGATTGTTCAATGTCCGGCTGTGCTGGGACAGTTCCAACTGTCGAGTTTCCGGTTGTTAAATCAATTTTCAAGCCGTTGGACGCTGTGCTGCGCTTCGTGTCGTTGGCTCTTACGGAAGAAGGCTGTCCACGCAAAAGTACCGGGTCTTTCAGGACAACCGTATCAGGTCCTAAATGCAGTGGAGGGGCGTTGCCAAAAGGCAAAACAGGAGTGTCAATGAAGCGTTTGGTCTTTCCATTGCTAAGATCTATCCATGTATAATAATTGTATCCCCAACTAATCGGGCTTATATTTGGGGTGTAATGGCCAGCAGTATTTTTTACAAAATCATGATACTGATGTGACTTCATGTACATTTGACGCAAATGTGCAGGTGCGTCAGGCTCTGCGAGCTTGAACAGTGCGGCCTTTCCATCAGAAGAGAAAACGGCATCCTTAAGCGGCGTTCTCAAGGGGAGTTCGGCTGCTATGCGTTGCGGTTGGGCATTCTGTTCAATTTTCAGTCGGTAAACGTCAAAGTAATTAGGTGGGGCGAATACACTAAATTGATCTTTTATAGGGTTCGATTCGTTGATGCAGATTGTTTCCTGATAGTGCATTTCATTTGCCGAAAAGTATGGCTGTTTGCAATGGCTTGATGCCTTCAGCGTTCCGACTGTGAAGATTACTTCAGATCTCGCCTCATCCAGGCGGTAGTCATACACATATTGGTGCCCGCTTGTGAGTTGCTGGATAGCACCATTCTCCAAATCTGCGCTGAAGAGTTGGTGGTACCCTGCCTTGTCAGCCGCAAGGAACAGGATCGTACGGTTGTCCTTGCGTACAGTGATATTTTTTATCCCTACGGCCTCAATCGATGCGACGTTGGGGTTGGGCATTGAGTGCTCGATTGAAATGATATCTGTTGGCTGCGGCGGCGAGCTTTTGCCGTCGAGAAATTGAGTGATCTGGGCAACATCATACATACGTAGGGAATAGGTTCGGAGCTTCCGTATTGCATCTCCGGTGCTGGTGATCATCAAGATCTTTTTTTCGTCAGGCGTCAGCAGGAACGGTATTTCCTCG
>JAEZBH010000533.1 GCA_023427285.1 Pseudomonadota bacterium | reverse complement strand
TTCAATCCGTGCCCAAGCCTTATCTGACAACCAAAACAGGTGAGACATGACGACCTCCTGACCCAACAGAACCTGTCAGAACGTCAAACGCTTCAACATCCCATTAGTTGTATGGGTTCCCAACCTAAACGACAGATGTGGGCGCAATGCCGCCGTAGCGTGATAGCTGGATGGGGGCTTAGCAAAAATAGAGGCATTAGCCGAAGATACCCGTCTGCAGGCGCTATTCCATCATCCTAGATCAAGGCTGGGCGTTCGCTTGGGTCCACTGGGGCTTAATGGTGGCGCTGACAGGGCAGGAGGGGCGATCGGCTGGATCTTGCTGGCTGTCTCAAGCGCGGAGGTCTTGTTGCCCGGTGTATTGGCGATCTGCCGGGTGAGCTTTTCGATAGAGTCCGTGATGAACGCCAACTGATCGCGTACGCGGGTGATCGTGACCAGAAACAGCCGCTGATTGGAGAGGTTGCGCTCGTGACTGAGCATGACGGCAATGGCCTGGTCGGATGTCAGACCCTGTGCCATATGGGCGTTGAGTGCATAAGCCAGATCGATCCGCTTGAGCATGGGATCGCCGGGCGGGAGCAGCTGTTCCTGATCGGTTGCGGTTCGGATCAAGACCCCTTCGGGTCCAAGGTGGACCACGCGGGCAAGGTCGGCATTCAATAGTCCTCGGTCCTTGTCGTTCTCGGTCCACCGGATCTGGTCGCCCTCATAAAGACGCAGGGTCTTTGTTGCATAGAGACGCACGGTCTCGCGCGTCCGGTTGAGCGCAAGCGTCTGGGGTTTAAAACTGCGAACCTCGCCAGCGTCGGTGGTGAGCGTGATCTTTCCCTTGATTGTATCGACGGACGTGATCGTTCCCCAGGTGCCCTGTCTAATGCCGGCCGAGGGCAGGCTGCGCGCAAATTCAATCCTCAAACCCGGCTTGTAGATGTGAGAAAAGCGCTCCTCTTCCCGGGTAATCCCCAGCCGGTCGAGCACTGTCAGATCCTGGCCGTCTCCTTTGAGTGTGCGGTCCGTGCGCAGCCCCTCCTGTACGAGGGTGTTCAAATTTTCCCGCAGCGTCCGGCCGGACGCGTAGATTGCCGTGCGCTCCCGCTCGTGCGGCGGTAACGCGAGCCAGGTAGCGGCTGCGACAGCGGCAGGGTCTCCCACTTCCTGCATCATCGGGCGGAGCGCCGTCATGGCAGTACTGATCCGGCCTTCGCGGGCAGCCGCGGCCGCAGCGCGCAGCTCTGGGGTGCGCTGGCGCACGTTCTGGTTCATTTCCTGTGTCGGCAAGCGGGCTGCGCCCAGCAGCTCGAATGGCTTTCCCGCCTCGATGGCACCGATCTGCTTTTCATCGCCGACAAAAACCACCCGACGGGCCTGCAGCTTGTCTGCAATCTGCATCAGGCGCAGCTTGTCGTCGTTTGAGATCATGGAGGCCTCATCGAGCATCAGGAACTTGCCCGCTAAGGCTTGCCGCCGTGCCGCCAGGTCCACGTCGTTGAGCTTGCCCTCAAGCACGGCGCGATGGGCGGCAATAAAGCTGCGCACTGTCTGAGCCGAGATGCCGGTTTCGCGTGCGAGGAGGCGCACCAGCTTGTTTTGGTGCCCAAGGCCGAGGACACTGTAGCCGTTTTCCCGCAGGACCTCGGCAACGGCTTCCAGCATGGCCGTTTTGCCGGCGCCAGCCACCCCCTGGATGCGCACATAGCGGTCGGAAGACGACAGGATGAGACGCCCGGCCGCTTCCTGGCCGGGGTTGAGCGGATGGCCGAGCACGGCCGTGGCGGCGGCCTGAACACGCCGTCCGGCCTCACGAATGGACAACACCGGGGGCGATGCTTGCAGGCCGCCTTGTGCCAGCTCCAAAATCCGCTGTTCCACATTCAGGGCACCCGGCGTCGTCAGCAGGTCGGGGTGCCGACGGCTGCCCGCAATCAGAAGCCCAGCTGCCTTCAGCTCGGCAATGCGCTTGGCCACATCCTCCGCGCCGATCGGCAGATGCAAGTCGAGGGCCGCTTTGGTGAGATCTGCCATGGAAAAGGCGGCTTCTCGCTCTGACAGATGGCGAATGGCCGAAGCCAGGGCGTGGGCGGCGGCGAGGCGCTCTGGCGTCATCCTTGCGGGGTTTTCAGGGACGAGAGGATCATTGGAGCGTCCTTGCACCAAGCTCAGGATATGGTCCAGAAACGCACTGGCGCGCTGGCCGAGCCGGGTGAGGGACTGCGCCAGTTCACCCCAGGGACTGTGGTGGGGTGAGGCTGTTTTGCGGGCGGATTCAACCATGATCTTGAAGTCGACGCCGAGGTTTGCAGCTTGGTTCTGCCAGGCCGCGGCAACGGTTGAGCGATCAACATCGGGCCCCTTGTCGTGCCGGGTTTTGAGCGCCATGGCCGCCTTGGTCTTAGGGGTTTGATGCGTGAGGCTTTCCCAGGCGTTCCGGATTTCCTGCGCGCGGGTGCTGTAAGCCTCGATCGTCGCGCGCGAGACGCCGTTGACTTCAAACATGCCGTGTTTGCCCTGGGGCGTCGTCTGATACCCCAGACCTGCAATGCGTCGCCGAAGTTCAGCATGGTAGATGCTCGCCAGCAGCGTGTTGCGCTTCCAGATCTTCTCGTTGACCAGCGTTCGCCATTTGCCATCCGGACCCTGGGTGGCATTGGCGATGAGCGCATGGGTGTGCAGGTCGGGCTCAAGGTTGCGGTTGGTGTCGTGCTCGATCAAGGCAACGACAAGGTTGTCGGTTGCGACTTTGACCGTTGAGCCAGCCACTTGAAGGCGGGTTTGCACCAGATGTTGCTCAGCCCAGGCCAGTGCGGTTTTGACGGCTTGGCGATGCGCGGCAACAATACGTTCATCGCCGCCGACCAGCGCGAGCAAAGACACGCTTTTAGGCGGAGAGAACACCAGCTCGGAGCCTGGCGCATGTGCTCCCTTTGTGCTGAGCTCCGACCCATCTGGCAACCGTCCTTCCAGCACGGCTTGCAAGGCGTCACGGGTTACATTCCCCGAGAGGCCAAGGGTTTCTGCCCCCCTTCCAGACCAGGCGGAGTGCTCTTGGCCTTCGGCCGCCGTATAGAAATTATCGCGGGAATAATACTCAGCCGCGCTGCTGGCCGATTTGACCTTTGCCATCGAGATCATGGCGCCCCCTTCAAAACGGTGCCCAGTCGTCGAGGTCTGGCGCGGGACCAGGCGGATCTTCCAGGGGTGTTCTGGCTTCTTCCTGAGCAAGATCGCCCTTGGCCGCAGGCGCGCTTGCCTGACCCAGCGGGGTCTCGCGAAAGCCTGCCTCAGCAAGACGCCGCTGATCGGGTGCCGTCTCGCCTTTGGCTACTCGCGAGTTCCTGCGCCCCCGGCTGGTCATGCCGGAGGTTCCGGGCGCACCGCCTTCTGCGCTGCCTGCCGCAGGTGGGGCAGGCATGGCGCCGCCTCCCTCAACCTCGTCCGGTCGGGCTGGTAACGGCAGGCTCATTTCTTGCTGCAAGGCGGTCTCGAGCGGTTCAGGGGGACGGCGGACAAATGCTTCAGCCCGCGTGGCATAGGTGCGGTAGCGCAGTTTGACCGGAGCGGCCGGGAACCCGCCGGGAAACTTGATGTAACCATATAGGTTCGGCAGGTTCATGATGTCGTCAGGCATGACCAGGGGTTCGACCTTGGTCTGGGGCGTCAGCGTCACCGCATCGCGAACCGAACTGGCGCCGTAGCTGTAGCCTTCCTCCATCTTGCGGAATTGCCGGTGACCGAGAAATTCGGAGCACCATTTTGCGGTTTCATAATCGGCGGTTGCCAGAATGAGCTTGGTTCGCGCCAGCGAAGCCAGCGTCGTTGCCATGCGCTCCCCGTAGGTTTCCTTGAGTTTGGCAATCGCATGAATGCCGAGAAGGAACGCGCCGCCAAAGTTGCGCCCGGTTTGCAGGCCTTTCTCGATTGCCGGCAGGCGGTGCAATGCGCCCAACTCGTCAAACAATATCCAGA
>JAEZBH010000496.1 GCA_023427285.1 Pseudomonadota bacterium | reverse complement strand
GGCCAATGCTGCGGGCAAAACTGTTTCGGTGTGCGGTGAAATGGGCGGGCGTCCGCTTGAAGCGCTGGCGTTGCTGGGCCTTGGCGTGCGTCGCCTGTCGATCACCCAGGCGGCGATCGGCCCGATCAAGATGGTGGTGCGCAACACTCACCTTGGGCGGTTGCAGACCTTGATGAAGGAATGGCTTTCCACTCCAACGGTGGATATTCGCCAGAAACTGAAAGAATTTGCGGCTCAGGAAGGTATTACGCTGCAATAGAGTAGTCTTATCGTCTTGATGGACCGCTTCTTTTTGTTATTCGGTTTTTCATCGCTAAAAAATTTCGCCTCTGTAAGTAATTTGGTCTGGCTGTTTCGCATGTGCGCAGGCCGGTCGATTTTTTATTTCGACTGAGGAAGGGGTTCTGCTCGGTTGAAACTATAGTGTTATCTCCGTTAACCAACATTCGGTCGTGAAAAGAATGCTTGAGTGCTTGCGAGACGCGGGAAAATGTGAGCAGAACCGCCAAACCATTATTGACAAGGTCAACGGCGCTGTCACTCTGTCGCGCAGGGGTAACGGGGCTGTGGGTGGCTGCTTGGCCGCCTCCTTTTCTTTAGTTGTGCAATTCACTCAATCGGTCGCTGACAAGGCCAGCGATCAGTGGAGACGCGGATGACTGCCTTGACGGATGCCAGTACTGGAGCAGGGGGTACAGCGATGTCCGTGGGGCAATTGCTGCGAACACGCCGACTGGAACGCGGGCTCGAGGTGAAGGATATCGCGGCGGAGACCAAGATCCCGACGCGGTTCCTGAACGCAATCGAGGATGATCAGCACGAGAAGCTGCCTGCGCTGCCGTTTGCTGTCGGCTTCGTGCGTAATTATGCCAAGATGCTGGGCTTGCAGCCCGATGCGGGGTGCGCGCAGTTCAAGGCGGAAACCAGCCGCCTGACGCCGACAGAGCACGTTTACTTTCCCGAGCCGCTCGATGAGAGCCGTATTCCCTCCAAAGCCCTGGTTCTTGGCGGCATTGCGGTTGCCGTGGCTGCGGTTGGCCTGTGGTGGGGCTGGAGCAGCCGGACACCATCGCCCGAACCTGCCGCAGTCCTGACGGAGGAAACCGGGCAGGCGCTGAGCATTGAAGCGCCCGTTGTTGCAACCGGCCCGGACGCAAGCGCGGCGGCGGCAACGGATGCGGCACCCGAAGGGGCGGCGCCGGTTGACGGCGCGGCGCCTGCCGCGGATGCAGCCTCGGGCGTTGCAACTGCGCCGTCTGCCGTGGTGGCTCATGAAAAGGCCGAAGCACAGGCAGCGGCGGCGGCTCAGGTCATCAACAGCGGTCCGGTGGTCATTCGAGCGCTTGATGATAGCTGGGTGCGGATTTCTGACGGCGTGAGCGGTGCGGTAAAAATCGGCATCATGAAGACCGGCGAGACCTATCGCGTTCCCTCGCTGCCCAATCTGAAGCTGATGACCGGCAATGCCGGCGCGGTTGAGATCAAGGTGGGGGATGTGACTTTGCCGCCGCTGGGTGGCCGGGGCGAGGTGATCCGCAACATTAATCTCGATCCCGAATCCCTGCGCGAGCTGGCGCGGTCACGGGCGGCCGATACGCCTCCTGCCGCCGCCCGGTAAGGGTTGCCTCACGCACAGCAGTTCCACGCCCGGCCTTGAAGCGCCGGGCGTTCTGCTTTTCGGCGTTCTGCTTGTGGCTGCCTTTGCGGAAAATCGGCCACGGCCTGCACCATTTTTCGACAATCCGGCACGGCATCGCTATATAGAAGCCGAATTGGCGATTGGCCGCTTTCAGTTTTCGAGGGTCTGACATGAGCGTGCGTCCCTGGCGGGATATCCTGCGCCGGAAAAGCCGGCAGATCATGGTGGGTAACGTGGCCGTGGGCGGCGATGCGCCCATCACCGTTCAAACCATGACCAACACCATCACCGCCGACGCAAAGGCTACGATCGAGCAGATCCGCCGCTGCGAGGAAGCAGGAGCGGACATCATCCGCGTCTCCTGCCCGGATGAAGAGTCAACGGCGGCTTTCCGCGAGATCGCCCGCGCGGCAACCGTGCCGCTCGTCGCGGACATTCACTTCCACTACAAGCGCGCGCTGGAAGCGGCGGACGCGGGCGCGGCCTGCCTGCGCATCAACCCCGGCAACATCGGCTCGGCAGAGCGCGTGAAGGAAGTGGTGCGCGCCGCCAAGGCCAACGGATGCGCAATCCGTATCGGCGTGAACGCAGGCTCGCTGGAGCGGCACTTGCTGGAGAAGTACGGCGAGCCGTGCCCGGAAGCCATGGTCGAATCCGCCATGGAGCACGTGAAGCTGCTGGAAGACGCTGACTTCTTCGAGACCAAGATCTCGGTGAAGGCCTCTGACGTGTTCCTTGCCGTGGCGGCCTACCAGGGGCTGGCCGAGGCTTGCGATTACCCGCTCCATCTCGGCATCACCGAGGCGGGCAGCATGATCGGCGGCACCGTCAAGTCGTCCATCGGCATGGGCATGCTGCTGTGGTCGGGCATTGGCGATACCATTCGCGTCTCGCTCTCTGCGCCGCCGGAGGAGGAAGTGCGCGTCGGCTTCGAAATGCTGAAGTCGCTCGGCATCCGTCACCGGGGCGTGCGCATCGTCTCCTGCCCGTCCTGCGCCCGGCAGGGTTTTCAGGTCATCAAGACCGTGGAAGTGCTGGAAGAGCGGCTGCGTCACATTCAGACCCCGCTGTCGCTCTCGATCATCGGCTGCGTGGTGAACGGTCCGGGCGAGGCCCGCGAGACCGACATTGGCGTGACCGGCGGCGGCAACGGCAAGCACATGGTCTATCTCTCCGGCGTCACCGACCATCACGTCGAGGATGACGCCATGGTCGAGCACATCGTCAAGCTGGTCGAGCAGAAGGCCGCCGAGATC
>JAEZBH010000474.1 GCA_023427285.1 Pseudomonadota bacterium | reverse complement strand
GAGCAGCGACGAGGCAAAGATCGGCGGGATGACGCCAGCAGTGTTGAGCTTCAGCGGCAGGTGCGATGTATCGCCCTGGAACATCTTGTTTCCCACCTGGCGCTTCGGATACTGGATCAGAAGGCGGCGCTGGGCGCGTTCCATGAAGACGATGCCGTAAACAACCACCACAGCCATCACGAGAATCATGATGATCGTGAAAGGAGACATCGCGCCGGTACGGCCAAGCTCGAACATCTGGGCGATTGCGCCGGGCAGAGCTGCCACGATGCCGGCCATGATGATGAGGGAAATACCGTTGCCGATGCCGCGGCTGGTGATTTGCTCGCCCAGCCACATCAGGAACAAGGTGCCGCCGATCAGGGTGATGACGGTCGAAATCCGGAAGAACCAGCCCGGATCGATCACGGCCGAGATGCCCTGGCTTGCGCCCATGCTCTCAAGACCGATGGCGATGCTGTACCCCTGAACCGCAGTCAGGAACACCGTACCGATACGGGTGTACTGGTTGATTTTCTTGCGCCCGCTCTCGCCTTCCTTCTTCAGCGCCGCCATGGCGGGCGAAAGAGAGGTGAGGAGCTGAACGATGATCGATGCCGTGATGTACGGCATGATGTTCAGCGCAATGATCGACATGCGCTCCAGAGCGCCACCAGAGAACAGGTTGAGCATGCCAAGCATGCCACCTGCGTGCTGCTGGTAGAGCTGCTCCAGAGCGACAGGATCGATTCCAGGCAGCGGCACAAACGTGCAGAGCCGGAAGATGATCAGCGCACCCAGTGTGAACCAGATGCGCTGCTTCAGCTCAGTCGCCTTCGAGAAGGCGCCAAAGTTGATGTTTGCCGCCAGTTGCTCGGCTGCAGAAGCCATGCCAGATCCGCCTTAGGCCACGATCTCGACAGTGCCGCCGGCCTTCTCGACTGCCTCGATGGCAGCCTTGGAAGCACCAGCAACCTTCAGCTTCAGAGCGGTCGTCAGAACGCCCTTAGCCAGCAGGCGCACGCCGTCCTTGGACTTGCCGGTCACGCCAGCGGCCAGCAGGGCAGCAGCGTCCAGCTCAGCGCCGGCAGCAATCTTGCCAGCTTCAACGGCCTTCTGAAGACGGCCCAAGTTCACTTCAGCAAAGTCCTTGCGGAAGATGTTCTTGAAGCCACGCTTCGGGAGGCGCATGTGCAGCGGCATCTGACCGCCTTCGAACCCGGCAATCGAAACGCCAGAACGCGAAGTCTGACCCTTCTGACCGCGACCCGCGGTCTTGCCCTTGCCGGAGCCGATACCGCGACCCACACGCATGCGGCTCTTACGAGCGCCTTCGTTATCTTTCAGTTCGTTCAGCTTCATGGCTGACTCCGTTTCGCTCCGTCCCCGTACCCGAACTATATCGGGCCGGAGAGGTCAGCTTACAACCTCAGACGGATGCGGTGCGACCAAGCCGCACCGCTTCCCTGTTCTTACTCGCCCTCGACCCGGACCAGGTGCGCAACTTTGCGAACCATACCGCGAACCGACGGAGTGTCCTCCAGTTCGCGGGTACGGTGCAGCTTGTTGAGCCCCAGACCGACCAGCGTTGCACGCTGGTCTTTCGTCCGGCGGATCGGCGAGCCGATCTGAGTCACCTTGATGGTCTTGTTCTCGCTCATCTTTCGCCTCGCTCGACCTGATTATTCGGTCTGGGCGTCGGCCTCGGCGGCCGCCACCTTGGCGCCAACGTCGCCGCGACGGGCGATGATGTCAGCGATTTTCTTGCCACGACGTGCAGCAACCTGCTTCGGGCTTGCCTGGTTGATCAGTGCGTTGAACGTGGCGCGGATCATGTTGTAGGGGTTGTTGGACCCCATCGACTTGGTCACCACGTCCTGGACACCCAGGCTCTCGAATACGGCGCGCATCGGACCACCGGCGATGATACCGGTACCCTGCGGTGCAGAGCGCAGGAACACCTTACCGGCGCCCCAGCGGCCATTCACGTCGTGATGCAGCGTGAGGCCTTCGCGCAGCGGCACGCGCACCATCGTCTTCTTCGCAGCAGCGGTTGCCTTGGAAATGGCTTCCGGCACTTCGCGAGCCTTGCCATGGCCGAAGCCGACACGGCCCTTGCCATCGCCGACAACGACGAGCGCTGCAAAGCCGAAACGCTTACCGCCCTTTACGGTCTTGGAAACGCGGTTGATGTGGACCAGCTTTTCAATCAGCTCGTCGCCTTCACCGCGCTCGCCACGCTGTTCTTTCGGTTCGCGCGCCATTCTTAGAACTCCAATCCGCCTTCACGAGCCGCGTCGGCAAGAGCCTTCACACGACCGTGATAGATGAAACCGCCACGATCGAAGACGACCGCACTGATGCCAGCCGCCTTGGCGCGCTCGGCGAGCAGCTTGCCCACCTCTGCCGCCGCTGCAGCGGTTGCGCCGGTCTTGCCACGCAGCGACGCGTCGAGCGTCGATGCGGCGGCAATGGTGGCGCCCTTGGTATCGTCGATCACCTGAGCGTAGATGTGCTTCGATGAACGGTGAACGGAAAGCCGCGCGCGGCCACCCGACTTGGCCCGGAGCTGGGTGCGAACCCGCTGCCGGCGCCGCTCGAACAATGAGAGACCCTTGGCCATTGGTGCACCCCTTACTTCTTCTTGCCTTCCTTGCGGAAGATGAATTCGCCCCGGTACTTGATACCCTTGCCCTTGTAGGGCTCCGGACGACGCCAACGACGGATTTCAGCCGCCACCTGGCCCACCTTCTGCTTGACAGTGCCGGTGATTTCAACCGTGGTCTGATCCGGGCACTTGATCGAAATGCCTTCAGGGATCGCGAAATCAACGTCGTGCGAGAAGCCGAGCTGCAGCTTCAGGTTCGAACCCTGAACGCTGGCGCGGTAACCCACACCGGTGATTTCCAGAACCTCGGTGAAGCCTTCGGTCACGCCGTGAACCAGGTTGTTCACCATGGTCCGCTGCATGCCCCAGAAGGAGCGGGAGCGCTTCGAGTCATCGCGGGGCTGCACGGAGATGACGTTGCCGTCGACGGTGATAACCACCTCGTCGGCAACATTCATCGACAGCTGGCCCTTGGGACCCTTAACAGCCAGTTCGGCACCGGTGAGGGTCGCCGTCACGTTGGCCGGAACGGCCACAGGCTTTTTACCAATACGAGACATTGCGGCCCTCCGTTAGAACACGGTGCAGAGCACTTCGCCGCCCACGTTCTGCTCGCGCGCTTCCGCGTCGGACAGAACGCCCTTGGGCGTCGAAACGATCGAAATGCCAAGGCCGTTGCGCACGCGCGGCAGATCCTTGGAGCCGGCGTACACGCGGCGGCCCGGCTTCGAGACGCGCTGCAGCCACTGAATGGCGGGATCGCCTTCGTGGTACTTCAGCTCAATGCGAATCTCACGACGGCCGGGGCCCTGCTCGTATTCAGAGAAACCGCGAATGTAACCTTCGCGCTTCAGAACCTCGAGCACGTTCTCGCGCAGCTTGGAAGCCGGAGAAACAACGGAGTCCTTGCGGGCTTGCTGACCGTTACGGATGCGGGTCAGCATATCACCCAGGGGATCAGTCATCGACATGTGTCTGTCTCCCGCTTACCAGCTCGACTTCACGACGCCCGGAATCAGGCCCTGGTTGGCCAGTTCACGGAGCGAAACGCGAGACATGCGGAACTTACGATAATAGGCGCGCGGGCGGCCCGTGACTTCGCAGCGATTGCGAATGCGGGTCGGGTTCGCGTTGCGCGGAAGCTCTGCGAGCTTCAGGCGAGCCAGAAAGCGATCGTCGTCCGAAGCGCTCTCGTCATTGGCGATCGCCTTCAGCCGCTCGAACTTGCCGGCGTACTTCTTCGCCAGCTGCTTCCGCCGCTCGTTCTTATTGATCGAACTCAGTTTGGCCATCTTTTATCCTTCCCGGTGGTCAGGCCGCCTGCTTGCCCTGGGCGTCGCCGGTAAACGGCATCTCGAAGCCCCGGAGCAGCGCACGCGCCTCCTCGTCGGTCTTGGCAGTGGTGCAGATGATAATGTCCATACCCCGGACCTTGTCGATCTTGTCGTAGTTGATCTCGGGGAAGACAATCTGCTCTTTGAGACCGAGGGCGTAGTTGCCACGGCCATCAAAGCTGTTCGGGTTCACGCCCCGGAAGTCGCGAACGCGCGGAAGCGCGATGTTGATCAGCCGGTCCAGGAACTCGTACATACGTTCACGGCGCAGGGTGACCTTGCAGCCAATCGGCATGCCTTCACGCAGCTTGAAGGTCGCAATCGACTTCTTCGCGTGCGTGACGACAGGCTTCTGACCGGCGATCAGCGTCAGGTCAGCAAGAGCGGAATCAACCTTCTTGCGGTCCTGGGTTGCTTCGCCCACGCCCATGTTAATCACAATCTTGTCCAGAGCCGGCACCTGCATCGGGTTGCCGTATCCGAACTGCTTCTGAAGCGCCTCGCGGACGGTCGTCTCGTAGACGGTCTTCAGCCGCGGAGTGGGAGCCTGCTCAGCCATCGATCACCTCGCCCGAACGCTTGGCTACGCGAACCTTGCGCCCGTCTTCCAGCACCTTGAATCCAACGCGGGTCGGCTTGCCGGTCTTGGGATCCTGCAAAGCCACCTTCGAAGCGGCCAGCGGAGCTTCCACCCGCTCAATGCCACCAGCGGAAGCAGCGTTCTGCTTCTTGTGCTTGGTGACGACGTTTACGCCGGCGACCACGACCTTGCCTTCTTTCGGCAGGGCGCGAACGACTTCACCGCTCTTGCCCTTGTCGCGGCCCGACAGAACGACAACGGTGTCGCCCTTTTTAATCTTCGCAGCGGACATCAGAGCACCTCCGGAGCCAGCGAAACGATCTTCATGTGGTTCTTGGCGCGAAGCTCGCGAACCACCGGACCAAAGATACGAGTGCCGATCGGCTCGTTGTTCTTGTTGATCAGAACGGCCGCGTTGCGGTCGAAACGGATCACAGAACCGTCAGCGCGACGGATGTCCTTCGCGGTACGAACGACGATCGCGCGGTGCACGTCGCCCTTCTTCACGCGGCCGCGCGGAGCGGCTTCCTTGATGGAGACGACAATGATGTCGCCCACACCGGCGTACTTACGCTTGGAACCGCCCAGCACCTTAATGCACATCACGCGCTTAGCGCCTGAATTGTCAGCGACGTCCAGGTTAGTTTGCATCTGAATCATAGCACTACCTCCTGTCTAGGTCGCAAACTCAGGAGACTTTTTCGAGAACGCGCCACGACTTCGACTTCGAAATCGGACGGCATTCCTCGATGCGCACAACGTCGCCAGCCTGAATGGCATTGGCTTCGTCATGCGCGTGGTACTTCTTCGACCGACGAACGATCTTGCCATACAGCGGGTGACGCACGCGGCGCTCCACCAGTACGACAACCGTCTTGTCAGCCTTGTCGGACACAACCGTGCCCTGAAGGATACGCTTCGGCATGTCCTGGCTCCTTAGTTCGACGCAAGCCGACGCTCGTTGAGGAGCGTCTGGATGCGAGCAATCGTGCGACGCACTTGGCGGACACGCGCGGTGTTCTGCAGCTGGCTGGTAGCACCCTGGAAGCGGAGCGAGAACTGCTCCTTCTTCAGAGAGTTCAACTCAACCGCCAGCTGATCGTCGGTCTTCGTCTTGAGGTCCGAGAATTTCATAGAGTCCTCCACGAGCCTCACGCTGCGTCGCCGAGGCGGGCAACGAACTTGACTTTGATCGGCAGCTTGGCAGCAGCGCGTTCAAACGCACCGCGAGCCACGTCAGCCGGAACACCATCCAGTTCGAACAGAATACGACCCGGCTTCACGCGGGCTGCCCAAAATTCAGGCGAACCCTTACCGGAGCCCATGCGGACTTCGGCAGGCTTGGACGAAACCGGAACGTCAGGAAACACGCGGATCCAGAGACGGCCTGCGCGCTTGATGTGACGAGTGATGGCGCGACGCGCCGCTTCAATCTGGCGGGCGGTGATGCGCTCGGGCTCCACAGCCTTCATGCCATAGGAACCGAAGTTCAGCTCGAAGCCGCCCTTCGCGTTACCATGGATGCGGCCTTTGTGGGCCTTGCGATATTTTGTCTTCTTCGGTTGCAGCATTTTCTATCGCCTTCTGACAGAGCCCCGGGTTGACCGGGATATGCCCTCGATCAGGCGACGCGGTTATTACCGCGCCGGCCGGACACCCGCAGTCTGAGCTTCAAGCATCAGCCTATCCTGCGCCATTGGATCGTGACCCAGGATCTCGCCCTTGAAGATCCAAACTTTCACGCCGCAAACGCCGTATGCGGTATGGGCTTGTGCTTCGGCATAGTCAACATTTGCGCGCAGGGTATGCAGAGGCACGCGGCCTTCGCGATACCACTCCATGCGAGCGATTTCTGCGCCACCGAGGCGACCGGAGCAGTTAATCCGGATACCTTCGGCGCCCAGACGCAGTGCAGACTGCACAGCGCGCTTCATGGCGCGACGGAATGCCACACGGCGTTCCAGCTGATCAGCGACCGACTGGGCGACCAGACGGCTGTCGATTTCCGGCTTGCGAATCTCGACAATGTTCAGCGACACCTCGGAAGAGGTGAACTGAGCAATGCGCTTGCGCAGCTTTTCGATGTCTGCACCCTTCTTGCCGATGATGACGCCCGGACGAGCGGCATAAATCGACACGCGGCACAGCTTCGCCGGACGCTCGATGACCACCTTGGAAATGGCAGCCTGCGGAACTTCCTTCACGATGAACTGACGGATCTTCAGGTCTTCGTGCAGCAGGCGGCCATACTCGGCGCGGTCAGCGAACCAGCGCGAGTCCCAGGTGCGGTTGATCTGCAGACGCAGACCGATCGGGGAGGTTTTCTGACCCATTAGGCTTGCTCCTCGACTTCGCGCACCACGACGCGGATGCGGCTGAACGGCTTCACGATCGGAGCGCCACGGCCGCGAGCGCGAGCCATGAAGCGCTTCATCTGCAGCGACTTGCCGACTGAGGCTTCCTGAACAACCAGGGCGTCAACGTCCAGGTTGTGGTTGTTCTCGGCGTTGGCGACGGCAGACTGCAACACCTTCTTCACGTCCTTGGCCATAGCCTTGGGCGAGAAGGTCAGGATGTTGATTGCCTCGGCAACCGGACGACCGCGAATGAGGCCGGCCACGAGATTCAGCTTGCGCGCGCTGCCACGGACCATCGTGTTGACGGCCAAGGCTTCCTTGTCACCCACGCGGCGAGGAGCGGATTTCTTACCCATGCCTCAGCCTCACTTCTTGGATTTCTTGTCGGCCGCGTGGCCGGGGAAAGTGCGGGTCGGAGCGAATTCGCCCAGCTTGTGACCCACCATTTCCTCAGACACATAGACCGGGATGAATTTCTTGCCGTTGTAGACGTTGAACGTCAGAC
>JAEZBH010000395.1 GCA_023427285.1 Pseudomonadota bacterium | reverse complement strand
CCACAAACCCCGCATCCCGCAATGCGCGAACGTGGGTAAACAGGCCAAAACCCGTTCCAACCACAACCGCACGCGGCTGTTCATTCTCTACTGCCATGCTGGATCTCCCCTTCATTATAGTTTGCTGTGCGGGAATTTAATCCCGGCCAGTCATCGATTTGAGCGCAGCCATCCAGTTGCGCGAAATGCTATCGACCGGATCGTTCATGTGCGTGCTGGAGAAAACCTCAACGCCGATGGGCGCGGTCACGCCCATTGCATCCAGCGTTTCCACGATTGCGCGCAGATCGAGCCCGCCCTGCCCCGGCAGCAGGCGACCGGTCATCATTTCAACTTCTATGCTATCGGGAGTGGCGGCTGGTGCATCCGACAACTGCACCAAACCGATCATGCTTGCCGGGAGCGAGCGCAGGTCTTCGATCGTAGAGCCGCCCCGATAAAAATGCAGCGTATCGAGCGTAATGCCGCCATTGGGGCGACCTGCGCGCCGAATGATCTCCGCCGTTGTAGCGATGTTCTTGATGCCGCCTGCCGGCAGAAATTCAATATTGGCCCTCAGGCCGTGATCTGCCGCCTTGTCGCAAATGGCAGCAAAAGCCTCGGCGGCTTCATCAATATCAACGGCAACGTTGAAGATTTCCACAACCGATATGGACTGGGCCCCAACGGATACCGCCATGGAGATGATGTGATCCGCTGTCATCTCCAGCATGCCAACGCCATAGCCCGCCACCCGTTCCGCAACTGCGGCCTGAGACGGCAGCCAGTGCGCAACGCATTCAAATTCTGAAATGCGCAGCCCGTGGTCTGCCAGGCGTTGCCGCAACTCAGCCGCCGTCACGCCGGTGCGCTCCAGCGCCTCCAGCTGTGTTGGCATCATGGACAGCGTGCTGAAACCCGCCTGGCTGGCAGGTGCCAGAAGATCAAGAAAAGGAACGTGCCCCAGCGGCACCGAGCAGAACACGGTATCATTCTTGTCGAGAGCCATGGAGCACTCCCCCATCTCTGGAAATCTGGATGCGGCCCGGCATCCATCAAATAGCGGGCTGAGGGCACTGACCGGAAAGGCCGAGCGCCCGCAGCGCGCGCCGTCAGCAGGCTTCCTTTTTCACCGGGAAGGCATCGTAATAGAACTTGAAGCGCTCGCGCAGCTCTTCAGGATCAAGCCCGAAGTCACCCTTCAGGTTGTAAACGATGCGGCCATGCTTGTTGCGGGGGTTCTCATTGAGATAGCCCAGCAACGCCGCCTCCACGTCCGGCGTCAATTCCAGCCCGGCCAGATCATAAACCTGCCGCATGACGCTTTCCTGGTCGCCCATGTACTCATGGAAAAGCACGTCCAGAGATTGGTCCGCTCCCCAGGCATCACGCTGGGCAAGGCATTCCCGCAGCAAGCGCTCGATGCGATCCGCCCACAGTTTGCCGTTGCCGATCGGGTCAACCGGATCACGGCGGATGCGATCGCAATAGGATACCATCGTCAGCAGGGATTGTAGCACGGCAACCGGATCACGATGCGTGATGACCATGGTGGCGTCCGGGAATGCTGCCTTCATCGCCGCCAGATTTTCCATGTGCTGCGGCGACTTCAGAATCCAGCGATTGGGACCGCGCAGCCAGGTGAGTACCTGAAGCACCTTCTTTTCATAAAGGTAGCTGCTGGTGCGATCGTTCGCGAAATAATGCTCGGTCCAGCGCGGAATACGGGATTGCCATTCCCAATTGTAGGAATTCACATCCATGTAGAGCAGTTCATTGTCTTCATGGATGTGGCTGGCGTCCATTCCATGCATTGCCACGAAATGCGGCAGCATCTGCTCGAAGGCAGCCCAGAATTCTGCCGAGCGTTGCAGGCGCGGATCAACCTCGCCTTCCTTCAACTGAATGCTCGGCACCGGCTCTTCAGATTCCCAAAGGGTAAGAGAGCGCAGCCGCTCATCCCGCGCCAGCCAATTAACAAGGTGCGTTGTCCCCGAGCGCGGCAGACCTGCAATAATCAGCGGCCGGTCAATTTTCACCTCAAGAATTTCGGGGTGCTTTTTGACAATATCCTCAATGCGCAGGCGGTTGGCCATGACGCGAATGGCATGCTGGATCAAGGTGATGCGGCCACCGCGGGTAAAGCCCTCATCCTCTTCCCAGGCCTGAAGGGTGATGCGCAGGCGCTCCTTGAAATCTTCCGGGCCAAAATCCGTCAGGCCGCCTGTCATTTCACTGGCCCGCGCCAGCACTTCATCCACGCTCATCGTGTCAGGAAAGTCTGCCGGACCCTGACGCGCCGCAATGATCTCGGGCGTCAGCACCGGATCGGCAAGATCTGTAATGATGATATCGTTCGGCGCGGCTTCGGCCGCTGCGGCATTGCCCATGTTACTCTCCCCTTTGGCGGGTGCCCCCGCCCCACTGGCCGGCTGATTTTAATTATACTGGCAGGTTTCATTAATGAGTGTTATATCACAGGCGCGGTGCGGATCAACCACCCTAAGCGATGAAAGTTTGCAGTGACTAAAGCCATAAAGCCAGACACGCCCGATCAGGCCAAAGCCATGCCGCGCCGTGGACGCCCCTCTGCGGAGGAAACCCGGCGCCGGATGACCGAGGTTTTGAAGGTCGCCCGCCAGGAGTTTGTGCGCAATGGCTATCGAGCAACGACGCTTGAGAGCATCGCCTCAGCCGCAGGCGTCTCGAAGCGCTCACTCTATTTATGGCACGCCGACAAGGCGGCGCTGTTCCTTGCCTGCGTTAATGAAGGTGCTCAGCGCTTCCCGCTTTTGAAAATTCAGGCCGGAGCGGATGTCAGGGCCGCGTTGTATGACTATTCCCTGGAATTGAGCCAGGAACTTGCCTCGGAATTCAGTTTCGGCATGGGACTTCTGCTGCTGCGGGAAGGGCGGGATTTTCCGGAGCTGCTGACGGCGGCCTTGCAGGGGACGATCCAGTTCATGGTCAATCCGCTTGCCGAATATTTACGTCAGCATGGGCTGGAGGAAGAAAATTCCACCGATCGCGCCCGCCTTTTGATCTCGATGATTCTCAGCGATATTCATTACAGCATGCTAGTTGGCGCACCCTTGCCTGACTACGCGCGCCTCCAGCAACACGCCAACCTTGTCGTTGATATTTTCCTGCGCGGCGCAACCATCGACACTCGCCGTTGAGCGCGTTTTTTCTCTGGAAGTGGAGGACAGGATTACCCCTGCCCTCCGCCCCGCACATTCCATCAGCCAGCAACCGTAAAGCCGCCGTCAATCGGCAAGGTCTGGCCGGTCACCCAGCCAGCCGCATCGCTGGTCAGGAACAGGATCGGCCCTGCAATGTCGTTCGGCTCGCCCAAACGGCCCGCAGGCGTGCGAGCAAGCGTTGGCGCGGAATAGGCCGGGTTATTAACGGTATCCGCCGTCATGCGGCTGCGGGTAATGCCTGCGGCCACCGCGTTCACACGAATATTGTGCGGACCCCACTGGGTTGCCAGAACCCGCACCAGTCCCAGAATGCCGGTCTTTGCCGCACCATAGCCCGGCACGATGCCAATTCCGAAATAAGAGCTCATCGAGGCCACGCAAATGATCGAAGCGCCGCCGGGCTGTGTGCTCTTGGAGAGCGCCTCAAAACACGCGTGCGACATCCGGTAGGCGCTGATGAGGTGCATATTGACCGCGCGCGAAAAGATTTCGGGGTCATATTCGTCCAGCCCGATGCTCGGCAGAGCGAACCCGGCATTGTTCACCAGAATATCCAGCTGCGG
>JAEZBH010000371.1 GCA_023427285.1 Pseudomonadota bacterium | reverse complement strand
GGCGAGAGGGCCTACCACTACTGAGCAAGACACCCCTTATAGCACGAACATTTCAAAGGGCCGGGAACGCAAGGTTTCCGGCCCTCCCCTTTTCTACCTTCTGGCCTTTTTTTACCTTCTGGCCGTTCAGCCTCAGGCGTCCGGCTTGCCGCCCTTGTCGGTCAGGCGAATGCGGCGCGGGGCGTGCGGATCGGGAAAGGCCGGGAGATGCCAGCCGTGCACCATGGCCCCGGCACGCAGCAAAAAGGACGCCGTAAAGGCAATGACCATGGCGTAACGCGTCTCCATGCCCAGCGTTACCAGCGTTGCGTAGCTGCCCGCGCTCAAAATGGCCGCCGTCACATAAATCTCGCGCCGGATGATGGAGGACGGCTCTCTTGCCAGCACGTCGCGGATGACGCCGCCGAAACAGGCGGTCAGCATCCCCATGATGGCCGCGATGAGCGGATGCACGCCAACCGTCAGCGCCTTGGACGCCCCAAGAATGGCGTAGCCGGACAAGCCCACCGCATCGAGCCACAGCAGGGTCTGCGCCCGCCAGCTGGGCGGGCCGCGCATGAACCAGACCAGCACCGCAATGGCAAGGCACACCCCCACATACCCGGCGCTGTGCACCCAGAAGACGGGCACATCCAGCAGCAGGTCGCGCATCGTCCCGCCGCCCACGCCGGTCACCGCCGCGAAAAAGGCAAAGGTGATGATGTCGCCGCGGATGCGGGCCGCCGCCAGCGCCCCCGTTGCCGCAAAAACGGCAACGCCCGCATAGTCGAGCGCAATGAACAGGTTCTCCGGTGCAACCACCTGCAATCTCCCCCCTCAGGCCGAAGCGGATCTCATCGCCGTGGCCAATCTACGCAACCAGACACTACAAGCCAGACACTACAAGAACGAATCAGGAGACGGTCAGGACCAGCTTGCCGCGCACATGGCCCGCCTGACTGAGGCGATGCGCCTCGGCAATACGCTCCAGCGGCAGGGTGGTGATATCGGGCAGCGCAATCTTGCCCGTTGCCGCCAACTGCGCCAGTTCGGCGAGCTGACTGCCGATGGGGCGCAGACCGATCCGCGTTGCAGACAGATCCTTATGGGCGACCTGATCGGGATCGGGCTGATCGCCGAGGCTGGCGAGCACGCCCCCCGGCTTCACCACCGCATAGGAAAGAGCAAGCGTCTCGCCGCCCACGCCGTCCAGCACCACGTCGACGCCCTCGGGCGCGGCGCTCAGGATGGCCTGCTTCAGATCAGGGCGTCGGTAATCGAGAACGATGTCCGCGCCAAGCTCGCGCACATAGTCCGCATTGGCCGGGCTGCACGTGCCGATAACGGTTGCGCCGCGCTGGCGAGCAATGCCCACCGCCCACGAGCCGACTCCGCCGGCCGCTGCGTGGATCAGAACCGTCTGCCCCGGCTCAAGGCGGGCAAAGCCGACCAGAGCCTGCCATGCCGTCAGGCCCGCCACCGGCAGGCTTGCCGCCTGCACGTCGTCCAGATCCTGGGGCGTGTGCGCCAGCGCCGCCACCGGCACCGCCACATATTCAGCGCAAGCGCCCCACTGGATCGGCAGCTTCTGGGCGCAGGCCACAACACGCGAGCCGATGGCATGTCCCGTCACGCCCTCGCCCAGCGCGGCGATCTCGCCCGCCGCATCCCAGCCCGGAATAATGGGGAAGGCATAGGGCATGATTGACTTGTACATGCCGGACCGGATCTTCCAGTCGACGGGATTGACCCCGGCAGCCCTTACGCGAATGAGCACCTCGCCGGAGGCAGGCTCCGGCTGCGGCACATCGCCGATGTTCAGAAGCTCCGGACCACCGAAACGCGCGTAATAAGCTGCCTTCACACCCGCCTCACATATTGCCCTGTTTCAACTGTTCCATCAGCCCCGCAACCGGACCCAGATCATAACCCGCCGCGCCAGCCGTTGCCGCCAGTTCCTGCGGCTCGCCGCCCGCCTTGGCCTGCGCCAGCGCCCACAGCGTCGTTGAGCGCATGCCTGAGCGGCAGTAGGCGAGAATCGGCCCCTTGCCCTGCGCCAGCACCGCTCCGGTCTGCTCGATGTGGTCCATCGTCAGTCCGCCGCCGCGCAGCGGGATGTAATGATACTCAAGACCCGCAGCCTTGGCCGCTTCCGCCATCGCATCCGCGCTCGGCTGGCCCGGCTCCTCGCCGTCCGGCCGGTTGTTGATGACGAGAGTATACCCCTGCGCCGCGGCCGTCGCCATGTCTTCGGGCTGCAACTGTCCTGCCACCGCAAAATCAGGCGTTAGCACACGAAACATATATTCTCTCCCGCTTTGGAGCATGAACTAATGATACCTATATTAAGTGTTTGACACTCCGTTGCCAGCGAGATCGCCATCGAACGCGCTGGAGTAGACCAGAAAGGGCGTCGAGCATGAACTTGCCGAACCGTCTTTGCGTGCTGCGGCTGCTGCTCGCCCCGATTGTCGCGGTTCTGATTCTCCTGAACGAGACGGTGTGGGCCGCTGGTCTGTTCGCCGCCTGCGCCATTACGGACGCGATTGACGGTTATCTGGCGCGGCGTTGGAAGCAGATCACCCTGCTTGGACAGATGCTGGACCCGATTGCGGACAAGGCGCTGATCAACCTGTCCTTTCTTGCCGCCGCCGCCAGCGGCTACCTGCCCTGGTGGCTGGCGCTGCTGGTGCTGGGACGGGACGTATTGATTCTGACAGGCGCGGTGTTCAGCTGGATTTTCGGCTTGGGACACACCCTGCTGCCGCTGGCCATCGGCAAGATTTCAACCTTCCTGCAAATGGGCCTGATTCTCGCCACCCTCTTGGCAGCGGCAAAAACGCCGCACGCCTTTGCCGTGCCCGAAGCGCTGATAACGGCGGTTGCCATCGCAACCCTTGCCTCCGGCATCCTTTATGCGGCGATCTGGCTGTTCCATCTGTTCCGCCGCCGCCAGCCGGTACCGTAATCTCAACGAAAAAGGGCACCGGTTGACACCGATGCCCTCCTTGTTCCGGCTGGATGCCCCGTCTTAAGACGCGATTTGAAGGCGGGCGATGTACTGACTGATCGCCGGGCCGATATCCTCGCGCTCCAGCGCAAAGGCGATGTTGGCCATGACATGGCCCGCCTTGTCGCCGCAATCGAAGCGGGTGCCCTCGAAATGGAAGCCGTGAGTCGGAATGACGGTCAGCGCCTTGGCGATGGCGTCGGTCAGCTGGATCTCGCCGCCCGCGCCCGACTGCTGGTTGCTGAGGATGTCGAGCACCACCGGCTGGAGGATGTAACGGCCGATGACCGCCGTACGCGAGGGCGCGTCGGCAGGCGCGGGCTTTTCCACCATGCCCTTGATCTCGACCAGCTTGCCGTTGGTCGCCCCCGGCGTGATGACGCCGTAGCGGTTCGTGTGCTCCTGCGGCACGTCGGTCACGGCGAGGATGTTGCCGCCCACCTGCTCATAGGCCTCGACCATCTGCTTGAGGCACGGCACGTCCCCCTTGATGAGATCGTCGGCGAGCAGCACGGCAAAGGGCTCGTTGTGGATCAGATGACGGGCGCACCAGACCGCATGACCCAGCCCCAGCGGTTCCTGTTGGCGGGTGTAGGCGATGGAGCCCGGCGGGCCGGGAATCTCGCGCAGCTCCGTCAGGGTGCTGCTCTTGTCGCGGCTGCTGAGGATGCCCTCCAGCTCGGCGGCATAGTCGAAATGGTCTTCGATGGCGGTCTTGCCCCGGCCCGTCACGAAAATGATCTCTTCAATGCCGGCAGCCCGCGCCTCTTCCACCGCATATTGAATGAGCGGCTTGTCAACGACCGGCAGCATTTCCTTCGGCATCGCCTTGGTCGCCGGAAGAAAGCGCGTGCCAAGGCCACCCACGGGGAAAACTGCAATTCTGACGGGTTTCATCGTAATCCTCTCACGCCGAACAGGCTGTCGCGGCTTAAGAATGCTTCATGACAATTTTGATAAGGACGGCTCAGGACCGTCGCGGTTCCGTAGCGATTAATTGGTACGGTCAGCCAACAAGAACAAGCCCTAAAACTGACGCAACAGTCGCAAGTAGTA
Organism: Pseudomonadota bacterium; assembly: GCA_023427285.1. Classification (GTDB taxonomy): domain Bacteria; phylum Pseudomonadota; class Alphaproteobacteria; order Sphingomonadales; family Sphingomonadaceae; genus Pedomonas. The sequence goes on along the minus strand of JAEZBH010000371.1, from coordinate 3,774 downwards.
TTCGCGCTCCGCCGCACTCCGGCGCGGATCAGCGGCTTTTTCCTCAAGTTCGAGGCGGATGGCATCCACCATCCGGCGCTCGCCCACATCAGGCAGGCGAAATTCCGGCCCCAGACCGCCGCCGCTGAACCGGCCCAGCGGATCAAGGCTCTGGCCCTGCCTGCCGCCGGAAGCCTGACCTCTGGCCTGCGCCTGCAATGCGGCCTGCGCATCGGCCAGAGCATCCATGGCGCGGCTTTGGGACTGAAGCGCTTGCTCCACCCGCCCCTGCGCCAGTGCATCCGCCGCCGTCGCCATGGCGGACTGGGCCTCGCCCAGCGCATCGGGCGCGGCGGCTCCGGCTGCCTTCAACTGATCCGAGAGGATGCCCGCCTGCCCCGAGAGCCGGGACTGGCTTTGCCCCATACGCTTCAACGCCTCGCTGCTGCCGCCCAGAGCGTTGCTGAGCCCCGCGCCGATGGTCTCTCCCAAAAGCTCGCGCTGCTGCGCCTCAAGACCGCGCAAGCCGGACATGGCCTGATCGAGCGCCGAGGAGCCGCCGCCCCCGCCGCCCGCCGACTGGAGATTTTCCACCAGCGCCCGCAGCGTCTCCAGCGTGCGCCGCGCCCCGGCCTCGTCTCCGGCCGCCATGCGCTCGCGCAGGTCTGACAGAAGATCGCCAAGGGTTCCGGCATCGATCATTCGGGCATTGCCCGGCATCTGCTCCATGGAGGACAGCGTCGGCGGGGCATCGCTCATCATCTGACTGAGGTAGGCCGCCAGCGTCTGGAGCAACTGGTCGGAAAGCTGGGCCATTTCCGCCTCGCTCGCCTGCCCCATGCGGGCGGCCAGTTCGTCGAGACTGCGACGCAAGTCGTCAAGCTGGCGGCCCCGATCCCCTTCCTCCACCGCGACCGCCGTATCCCAGAGGATGCGGGCGGCGGACCAGCCGCGCGGATCGTCCCGGTCGTACCGCAACCGCCAGAAGGCGCTGCGCAGCCCGGCAAACACGCTGAAGTTGCCCTCATACGCGCCGATCTCGCTGGCGGCCTCGGTCAGCTTCTTGCCCGCCAGCGCCCGCGCCGACGGCTGGGCGAGCAACTCCTTGCGAATGGCGATGATGCGCCGGGCGAAAGGATGGTTGAAGCTCCGCTCGGGCAGGCGCAGGTTCAGCGCCTCGCTCGCGCCCCGGTTGCCCGCGGCATCCACCGCAACGAGGCGCAGCTGCACCGTCTCTCCCGCCCACGGATCGGGAGTGAAATCCATGTAGAGCATGCCCTCGCCCTGCTGGGGCGGGGCCGTCGGCGTGAACGCGCGGGTCTCATCGTTGCGCGTCACCTCGAAGAACCAGCGGGTGGGGCCGAAATCGTCAGAGATGCGGTACGCCAGACGCAGCGCTTGCGAGGCCGTGAGCGCGGGCTCCCCGGTCAGCGCCACGCGCGGCGCCTGATCGGGCACCAGCGTAATGTCGAGAATGGCAACCGTGCGCAGCCCCTGCCGGACCCGCCAGACGCCGCCCGTCGTGACCCTGGCGCTGACGGACTGGCCGTCCGCCACCTGCTGGAAGGCGAGGCGATCCCCTTTGGCGGGCGAAAGCGCAAGCTCCTTGCCCGTGCCCCGCGCCACCAGACGCAAGGTGCTGCCCGCCTGCACGGACAAGGCAATGCGGCCATCCCCCGCCACCGTATGGAAGGCGACGGGCTTGCCCGTGTACGGCGGCGGCGTGACCGCAACCTCGATCGTCACGCCCGCCAGCGAGGTGATATAGGGCGAGAGAGCATCGCTGATGCGCCAGTGGGCATCCTTGCCCGCAACCAGCGCGCCGACGAGCAGACCCAGCACGACCAGCGCGCCCAGCCCCCAACGATCAGCCGAGACCACGTCGAACCGGGGCAGCGGCAAGCGGGAGCGTCTGGCGGCAATCGTTGCCTCGCCCTGCGCCTGCTCCCACAGATGGTCGGAGAGATGATCTTCCTTGCCCGCCGGTGCGGGCCGGTCATTCAACAGGTCGAGCAGGCCGCGCGGCATGGCCGAGCGCGCCTCAACCAGCGCCAGCCCCTGCCGCAGCGAGGGCCATTCAATATCGCGCCACAACCGCCAGAGCGTCCAGAACATGAAGAGGCTGACCGCCAGAAGGCACAGCCAGCGCACAAGGCCGGGCACGGCCTCCCAGACGCCGAGCATGGCCAGCGCCACGAACAGCGCGCCTGCGGCCACCGCCCCGGCGAGGCGAGGCGCTGCCCGCTCCAGCCACAGCGCCGCCCGCGCCGCCTGAGCACGGCGCAAAAGCCGGGGCGGCAAGGTTGGGGCCTTGCCGTCAGGGCTTTGCGCGAACTGGTTCGGCCGGGCCATGGCAGCGTCGTCTCCCGTGCCGGGTGGCTGACTGCCTTAAGAATTGAACCAAGGCGGCAGTCTGTCGAGTCCAATCAGGTCTTCATATGTGGGGCGCGGACGCACGACGGCAAATTCATCGCCCTTCACCAGCACCTCGGGCACCAGAAGACGGGTGTTGTAGGTGGAGGCCATGACCGCGCCGTAAGCGCCAGCCGAATGGAACACCACCAGATCGCCTTCCTTCACCTCGGGCAGGGTCCGGTCCGTGGCAAAGGTATCGCCCGTCTCGCACACCGGGCCGACGACCGTTGCCGTGACGCGCGGCGTCAGGGCACCCGCCTGCACCACCGGAGCAATGTCATGGTGCGCCTCGTAGAGCGACGGGCGGATGAGGTCGTTCATGGCGGCATCGACCACCACGAACGTCTTCTTCGTGCCGTGCTTCACGTAGATGACCTTGGAGACGAGGATGCCCGCGTTGCCCACGATCAGGCGGCCCGGCTCCAGAATCAGCCGCACGCCCCAGTTGTGGGTGATACGGTTGACCATCGCGCCATAGGCGACGGGAAGCGGCGGGGCGACGCTGTCCTCGTAATAAGGGATGCCAAGACCGCCGCCCAGATCCGCACGCTCGATGGTGTGGCCATCCTCGCGCAGCATCTGGATCAGCTTGCCGACGCGGGCGAAGGCTTCCTCGAACGGCTCCAGCTCGGTCAACTGGCTGCCGATGTGAACGTCAACGCCCACAACGCGAATGCCCGGAAGCGCAGCCGCCTTGGCGTAGATCTCGCGCGCCTGCTCCCACGAAATGCCGAACTTGTTCTCGGCCTTGCCGGTGGAGATCTTGGCGTGGGTTTTCGCGTCCACGTCCGGGTTAACGCGGAAGGCGATGTTCGCCGTCAGGCCAAGGCCGCTTGCCACTTCGCTCAGCGCGTGAAGCTCGGGCTCGGATTCCACGTTGAACTGGTAGATGCCCGCCTGAAGGCCAGCCGCCATTTCCTCGCGCGTCTTGCCGACGCCGGAGAAAACGATGCGCTCTGCCGGAATGCCCGCAGCCAGCGCCCGCTTCAGCTCGCCCATCGAGACCACGTCCGCACCCGCGCCGCGGCGGGCGAGCGTGGAGAGCACGGCGTGATTGGAGTTGGACTTGACCGCAAAGCACACCAGTGCGTCCTGGCCTTCAAGGGCCTGGCTGAACACATCGAAGTGCCGCTCAAGCGTGGCGGTGGAGTAGCAGTAGAACGGCGTGCCGACTTCCTGCGCGATGCGGGCGACAGAAACATTCTCGGCGAACATCTCGCCATCCCGGTAAGCAAAGTGACGCATAACTCAATTCCCCGGCGTGTTGAGGGGCGGCTCAGGAGCCTCAGGACCCAGTGGCGGCTCCGGAGGCACCGGAGCGTCGGGCAGTTTGGGAACCCGCTGGTCCCAGACCGGAGCAGGCGGCGTTGGCCCTTCCTG
>JAEZBH010000349.1 GCA_023427285.1 Pseudomonadota bacterium | reverse complement strand
CCGATGGGCACGGCCGCCGCCTTCGAGGCCGGCGGTGAAGACGCGTCCGTAGAAGGCGTTTGCGTGAGCTTGCTGAGGACCAGTCCGTGAAGCCTGCCGACATCGATCGCATCGCCGACTGGATCGTCCGCCGCGGCCTCGAAGGCGCGCAAGAAACCGACCTGCTGATCAAGTTCTGCGAGCAGTGCAATACGGCAGGGCTTCCGCTCGACCGCGCGCTCGTGGTCATCGACACGCTGCATCCCGTTCATGAAGGCACTGTCTTCCGCTGGCGAAACGACGACGTCGACGAGGATGCCGCTACCCAGTATGGCCGCACCACGGAAGGCGAGGCCGCCGCCTCCTGGCAACGTAGCCCCTTCTTTCACCTGCTGCAGATCGGCGGCGAGGAGATGCGGCGGCGTATCGCCTTCGGCGATCCGATCGACTTTCCCAGTGTGCAGGAGATGAAGGATCAGGGGTACACCGACAACATCATCTTCGTCCGCCGCTTCGCCGATGGCGCCACGATTGGCGAGATGGACTGCGTCTACTCGAGCTGGTCGACGCGCGGTGGCGAGGGTTTCAGCGAAGCCGACATCGCGGCCCTGCGCCGGTTGGCGCCGACGCTGGGACTCGCGATCAAGAGTGCCGCGCTGACCAAAGTCGCCGACACCCTTGTCGAGGTCTATCTCGGGCGCGATGCCGGCCAGCGCGTGATCAAGGGACGCATCCAGCGCGGCGTGGCCGACCGCATCGAGGCGGCGCTGTGGTTTTCCGACCTTCGCAACTTCACCACCATCACCGATACCGCCAAGCCGACCGAGATCATTCCACTGCTGAACGACTATGCCGAAGCCGTCATCACCTCGATCCACGAGGCGGGTGGCGATGTGCTGAAGCTGATCGGCGACGGCACGCTGGCGCTGTTCCGCGGCGACGATCTGGCCGGTGCCTGCAGCCGCGCGCTTCGGGCCGAGGAGATCGCGCGCAACCGGGTGAAGGACCTCAACGAGAAGCGGCGGGCCGAGGAGAGGCCGGTCACCTCGGTCTATGTCGGCCTGCATGTCGGCGAGGTCTTCTATGGCAATATCGGAAGCGTCGACCGGCTCGACTTCACGGTCGTGGGGCCGGCGGTCAACGAGACCAGCCGCATTGCCTCGATGTGTCGGTCGGTCGACCGGCCGCTGCTGATCTCCTCGACCTTCGCCGATGCGCTGCCGAGCGCCGAGCGCACTCAATTGGTCTCCGTCGGCCGCTTCGCGCTGCGCGGCGTCGGCCACGCCAAGGAGCTCTTCACCCTCGATCCGGCAATCCTTTAGCGTGCCCCGCTGCGACTGGCCGCAACACCGGTGCCGAAGCCCAGGGTGGAACCGTCTCAAAGCGCATCGCGGCACGCTTGAAAGCGTCTTTCGCGAGGCGAATCGACTTGCGTCCGCTTGGCGGCACCGCCTACCATGACTTCCATAACGAAGCCGACCCAACGAGGCGGCAGGTCCTGGGAGGACTACTACTATGGCAAAGACCAAGCGTCGTAGCGTACTGAAGCTCGCCGGTGGCGCCGCCATGGGCGGCATGGCCGGAATCCTGGCGACCGGCCGTACGCCGGCTTACGCCCAGCAGAAGACCGTCCATTGGTTGAAGTGGGTGGATTTCGTTCCCGCCACCGACCAGATGTTCCGCCGGGAGTTGCTGCCGCAAGGCGAGAAGGAACTCGGCATCAAGATCAATCTCGAGACCGTCAACGGCAACGACCTGCAGCCGCGCATCACCGCCGGCATCCAGTCGGGCGCCGGCCCCGACGTGATCATGTCGTTCAACAGCTACACCCATCTCTACGCCAACAGCGTCGTCGACGTCGGCGCCCTGGCCGAGGAAGTCGGCAAGCGCGAAGGCGGCGTCCTGCCTTACGCCCAGGCGATCTGCAGCAACGGCAAGGGCCTGTACATGGGCATGCCCTGGGCCGTGATCGGCGGCATGATCGCCTACCGCAAATCGTGGCTCGAGGATGTCGGCGCGACGAAGTTCCCCGAGACGTGGGAGGAGTATCGCGCGGTCGGCAAGAAGCTGAAGGCCAAGGGCCGGCCCTACGGCCAGACGCTCGGCCATACATTCGGCGACGCGCCGGGCTTCACATATCCCTATTTGTGGTCGTGGGGCGGCAAGGAGGTCGAGGCCGACGGCAAGACCGTCGTGCTGAACACCAAGGAGACCGTCGAATCCGTCAAGTTCATGGCCGGCCTGTGGAAGGACGCCATGGACGAGGGAGGTCTTGCCTGGGACGACACCAACAACAACCGGGCTTTCCTGTCGCAGACAATTTCGGCCACCCAGAACGGCGCATCGATCTACATCGAGACGCTGCGCAAGCCCGATCAGTACAAGACCGAGAAGGGCGAGCCGATGAACAAGGACATCCTGCACGCGCCCCTGCCCAAGGGCCCGGCCGGACAGTTCGGCTTCCATCTGCTGCAGTCCAACATGATCATGAAGTATTCGAAGAACCAGGACGCCGCCAAGCAGTTCCTGACCTGGCTCCACCAGGAGGCGAACTACCGCAAGTTCTTCGAATCGCAGAAGGGTTTCGCCACGCCGTGCACGGCCAAGTGGGAGAACGACCCGCTGTGGAACGTCGATCCTGTCATGACGCCCTACAAGGTCGCGACCAGGCTCGCTCAGGCGCCC
>JAEZBH010000310.1 GCA_023427285.1 Pseudomonadota bacterium | reverse complement strand
CCCCCAAAAAAACTTGGGCCCCCTGGCACCCCCCGGGGGCGCCCCCCCCCCGGGACCCGGCACATGGTCCGCTTTCACCGCCGGGCCCGGCCCAGGCATGCCATAGAGATAGCCCTGGGCCATAGGGCACCCTTCCTCAACCACCATGCGGTGCTGTTCCTCGGTCTCGATCCCCTCCGCCACGACCGGCAGAGCAAGGCTGCGACCGATGCCCACAATCGCGCGAATGATCGAGCGGGCGGCATGGTCCTCCGACATCGCCTTGATGAAGCTGCGGTCGATCTTGATCTTGTCGAACGGAAAGCTCTGAAGATTGCTGAGCGAAGAATAGCCGGTGCCAAAATCATCCATCGCCAGTTTGACGCCCAGCTTCTTGATGGAGAGCAGAATACGCTCGGCCTCCTCCCGGTCCTTCATCAGCGCCGTCTCGGTGATTTCCAGCTCGAGCCGCTCCGGCGCAAGCCCGGAGTTCTCCAGCGCCGAGCGCACGACCTCTTCAAGCGTTGTGACCTGAAGCTGCACCGCCGAGATATTGACCGCCAGCGTCAGCGGCTTCTCCCAGCTTGCCGCATCGCAGCAGGCCTGCCTCAGAACCCATTCCCCGATCGGCAGGATTGCGCCGGTTTCCTCGGCAATCGGAATAAACACGTCGGGCGGCACGTTGCCCCGCTCCGGATGCCGCCACCGCAACAACGCTTCATAGGCGGACGGCTGACCGTCTTTCGTGTCGATCAGCGGCTGATAGACCAGATGCAACTCGCCGCGAGAGATTGCGTAACGCAGATCGCTCTCCAACTGGCGGCGCTGGCGCACGGCCACATCCATCTGGGCATCGAAGAAAGCAACCGTGCCGCGCCCCATGGCCTTGGCACGATAGAGCGCGATATCAGCGGCGTTGCGCAGACTGGCCGCATCGGTCGCATCCTGCGGGTAAACCGCCACGCCGATGCTGACGCCAACAGCCGTCGGGTCTTGCGACGGGTCCATCTCCTCGCGGAAGCAGGCAAGAATACGGTGCGCCAGTGCATGGGCGCTGTCCGGCTGGCTGGAGCCTACCTGAAGGATAACGAATTCATCCCCGCCAATGCGCGCCACGGTGTCCGAACCGCGCACGCACCGCTTCAGGATCTGGGCGACGTTCTTCAGCACCTGATCGCCCGATGCATGACCGAAGATGTCGTTGACCGCCTTGAACCGATCCAGATCCAGCGCCAGCAGGGCAAGAGGCTCCTGCGAGCGGGCGCAGAACGCCAGCGCGTGATCGAGGCGTTCCTGAAGCAGGTCGCGATTGGCCAGCCCCGTCAAACCGTCATGGCGCGCAAGATAGTTGATCTGACGGTGCGCCTGTCTCGCTTCCGTTAAATCGCGCACCGCCAGCACCTGAGAGGGGCGCCCCCGATATTCGATTTCATGCACCGCCACTTCAAACACCTGGTCCTCAGCGCCATTGCGCGGAGCCGCTTCCGTCGGCTTGTCGCGCACCCGGACAATGGGCTGGCCGTCTGCGGCCGCAAGCAAGGCTTCAGGGTTCAGGCCCACGATCTCCGAGATCCCGCGCCCCACCAACTCGCCGAACCGAGCATTGGCCTCTACGATGATGTTGTCGCGAACAATGAGAAGCCCCTCCAGCGTTGCGCTGGCAAGACCTTCCAGGTCCGTCAAAAACCGATCCACCAGCGTCGCGGCGGCAGTCAGCATGATGACGATCAGGGTTGAACCCACGATCGCTCCGATCAGCCAGTGGCGGCTCTTGCTGATCTCAACAAATGGCAGGGTCGGATCGTACTCAAGAATGACCGCGGCCATTCCGGTAAAATGCACCGCAAAAACCGCCAGAACCGAAGCCGCCGCAGCAACAGCAACCCGCCAGGGGTTAGGCAGCCGGCCAAAGGCGAAGAACGCGGCGGCGAACAGACCTGTGGCAACAACGGCGCTTTGCGCAACCGCAGTCCAGTCGTAGCTGACGCGCGCCTGCACCTCGATTGCCGCCATGCCGGTGAAATGCATAAGGCCCACGCTCAGGGTTGCAACAACGCCTGCCGACAGGCAGCGCACGGCCGTGAAGTCATTCAGGATTTGAAGCGCGAGCCAGAAGCCGATGATGGCCATGACTGCCGATATAACGGTCGGCACGACCGCAAACCCCATGGGCAGCCCGCCATCGTAGGCCAGCATTGCCACAAAGTGGGTTGCCCACACGCCAAGACCGCCGGCAATGCCGCCAATGGCGACCCAAAATGAATAACGGTCAGAGCGGCATTCCTGAGTACGCTCAAGCGCCAGAAAAAAGGCTACGCTACCAACAATCCAAATCGCAGCAGCTAACCAGAGAACCGACTGATCATGCTGCGTCCAGATGCACTCGAGCACCCAAAACATCGCCGCCCCACTATTACATTACGAGTACGAGTCAGCGCAGGGTCACGCATTGCCGATGAATTATTGGTAAACGCCTCTCAATCCGGCTGTTCAAAGGGAAAAAATCAGCAAAAACTGAAAAAACAGGAGGAAATTCGTCTGAAAATGCATCAGGCAGCCTGCGACAGGCTTGGCCAAAGAAATGCGGGACACACGCCCGCCAAACGCGGCGATACAAACGCTGGCGGCTTTCAACCGGAACAACGTTCCGGAGCATTCAAGCGAAATATTTCATGAGGGGGAGTAGAGCACCGAGGCTAACCTCGAGGAGGGAGTGGTGGACGCACAAGGATTCGAACCTTGGACCCGCTGATTAAGAGTCAGCTGCTCTACCAACTGAGCTATGCGTCCACTCCGTCGGTGTGTGGCGGTGCGTTTAAGGGGTTTTCCGAGACCTGTCCAGACCTTTCTTTCGACTTTTTGCACCAAAACTTACAAATGTTTGACTTAATTAAGTTTTTTCATAAGAAACTTGGCTTAACGGAGCTTCGGCCCTTCCGAAAGCATGGCCTTGCCGCTGTTCAGCGAGCAGGAAAACAGAATCCCGAACGCAATCATCACCGTCAGCATGGCCGATCCGCCATACGACAGCAGCGGCAGCGGCACGCCCACCACCGGGGCAAGGCCCATCACCATCATCAGGTTGATGGCGACGTAGAGAAAAATCGTAACGCTCAGGCCCATGGCCAGCAGCCGCCCGAATTGCGAGCGAGAGGTCAGCGCCGTCCACAGCCCCCAACCGAGCAGGATGCCGTACATAACCAGAATGTAGAGGCCGCCGAGCAAGCCCCATTCCTCCGCCACCATGGCGAATACGAAGTCGGTGTGCATTTCGGGCAGGAAGTCGAGATGCCCCTGCGTGCCCATCAGGAACCCCTTGCCGAAAATGCCGCCAGAGCCGATGGCGATCTTGGACTGGGTGATGTGGTAACCGGCCCCCAGCGGGTCCATTTCCGGGTTGAGGAAAATCATCACCCGGCGCTGCTGGTAATTGTGCATCATGGTCCACTGGATCGGCAGCGCGGCGGCGATCGCGGCCCCGCAGGCCCAGAACAGCCACGCCCGGATGCCCGATAAAAACATGACCGCAACGCCGCCCATGATAATCAGAAGCGACGTGCCCAGATCCGGTTGCAACAGCACGAGGCCGACCGGCACCCCGATCATCGCGAGCGGAGGCAGCATGTGATAAAAGCTGGTCACGTAAACGCGCGGCAGGTTGTGATAATAGCGCGCCAAAGCCAGCACGATGGTGGTCTTCATGAACTCCGACGGCTGAAGCCGGATGATCCCAAGATCGATCCAGCGCTGCGCGCCGCCCGCCACCTTGCCGAACACCTCGACAATGATGAGCATGACCAGCACCACCGCATAAGAGGGGTAGGCAATTTTCAGCCACCATTTCAGATCAATGGTCGCCAGCCCCAGCATCATCACAAAGAACAAGGCAAAGCGGATGCTCTGCTTCATGGCATAGGGCTGGAAATCCCCGCCCTCGCCCGCTGCGGAATAAAGCACGGCAAGGCCGAAACCGGTCAGCGCCAGAATGACGAAGACGATCCACCAGTTCAGGCGGCGCAGCTTTTCAGGAATAGACAGGTTTTCAACCACGCTCAGCCTCCGTGCGATCCTGCAACGGGTCTCGTTGCAGCGGGGGTTGCAGGCGCGCCTGCCGCAGCGGACGTCTGCGCCGCCCCGCCCACAGTCTGGGCTCCGCTCTGGCCCCCGCTCTGCCTCCCGCTCTGGGCTGTTGCATCCGTTGCAACGGCTGGCTGCGGGTCAGGGGCCTCCTGCCGCGGTCCGAAGGTCTGGCGCTTGGGAATATCCATGTTCCGCTCCCGCGCCAGCGCGAAGGTGAGAATATCGCGGGCAACCGGCGAGGCCGCGCCGGAGCCCGAGCCGCCGTGATCGACCACCACCGCGCAGGCATACCGCGGCGCCTCGACCGGCGCATAGGCCACGAACAGCGCATGATCGCGGAAGCGCCACGGCAACTGGTTGTTGCTGCGCACGCCTGCCCGCCGCTCTGCGGCTGAAATGCGCCGCACCTGCGCCGTGCCGGTCTTGCCCGCCATCGTCACGTCCGGCAGGCGAATGCGCGCGATACCGGCGGTGCCCTCGCGGTGGTTCACCACATCGCTCATCGCCTTGCGCACCAGCGCCAGATGCTCCTCGGGCAAGTTCATCGAGCGGGCCGGGGCGATGAGCTTGTCCGATTTGATCAAACGCGGCTCAACCGCACGCCCGCTGGCGAGCCTTGCCGTCATCACCGCCAGTTGCAGCGGCGTTGCCTGCATGTAGCCCTGCCCGATCGAGGCGTTCAGCGTCTCGCCCGCCAGCCATGGCTTGCCGTAGCGCTTGCGCTTCCATTCCGTGTCAGGCACCAGCCCGGCCCGCTGCGAGGGCAACGGCAGCTCGAATTTCTCGCCAAAGCCGAAGCGGCGCGCCATGCGGGCAATGGCATCCACGCCGATTTTACGGCTGACATCGTAATACCAGACGTCGCAGCTTTGAAAAACGGCGCGGCCCATATCGACATAGCCGTGGCCGCCCCGCTTCCAGCAGTGGAAGGCGTGTTTGCCCAGCATGTAGCGCCCGGTGCAAGACACCGATTCCTTTGGCGAGATGCCGGCCTCAAGCGCCGCCAGCGTCACCACCATCTTGAAGGTGGAGCCCGGCGGATAGAGGCCCTGCAACGGCTTGTTGAGCAGCGGGTGACGCTCGTCGCCCAGCAAGGACTTCCACACCTTGGTGCGAATGCCGCCCGAGAAATCATTCGGATCGAACGCAGGCGTCGAGCAGAGGGAGAGAATTTCTCCCGTATGCACGTCCATCACCACGGCAGAGGCCGCCTCGCCCTGCAACCGCCATGCGGAATAGACCTGCAACTCGCGATCCAGCGTCAGGGTGACCGAATCTCCCGGCGTATCCTCAGTGCGGCCCAGCGAGCGCAGAATGCGCCCGCGCGCGTTCACCTCCACCCGGTCTGCGCCGGCGCGCCCGCGCAGCTGCTTGTCATAGGTTTCCTCAAGGCCGCCCTTGCCCACCTTGAAGCCGGGCAGCCGCAGGATCGGGTCAGGATCGTCCTCGACGTTTTTCTCGTTGGGAGCGCCCACATAGCCCAGCACATGCGCCACCGCCTCGCCATCCGGGTAATACCGGTTGTAGCCCTGCACCGGCTGCACGCCGGAGAGATTGGGCAGCTGCACGTTGATAGCGGTAAACGCCTGCCAGTCGATGTTGCGCGCCACTTCCACCGGCATGAACCCCGGCACGCGCTTGATCTGGGCGCGGATCTTTTCCAGATCCTCTTCATCCAGCGGCACGGTCTGGCGGATGGCGGCCAGCGTTGCCTCCAGATCCTCCACCTCCTCCGGCACGATGGCGAGGCGATAATCCTGCCGATTCAGCGCCAGCGGATAGCCGTGGCGATCCAGAATGAGACCCCGGCGCGGCAGGATCGGGCGGATGGAGACCCGGTTGTCTTCGGCCTGCAAGGTGTAACGATTGTTCTCGAAAATCGAGAGATAGCCCATGCGGGCGGCCAGCGTTGCGAACACGGCCGCCTGCGCTCCGCCCAACAGCAGCGCACGGCGCGAGAAAATACGAAAACGATCGGCTTCTGTTTCCATCAGGTGGAGGCTGCCCCTGGTCCCACGTCAAAACCTGTCCACGATCCGCAACTGCAGGAAGGCTGCAATCCGGAAGGCGAACGGCATCATCGCCAGACTGGTAAGACCCTGCACCACGAACGGCGCAAACTGCAATCCCGGCTGGAAAAACAGCAATAGCAGCCAACTCAGAAGTTGAAAGAGCATCACGACGAAAACACCCGCACCGAGGCTGAAGAGGAACGGGCGCGAGCGAAATACGGTGATCTGGCTGGCCAGCCCTGCCGAGAACAGGGTGAACAGCGTGGCGTTCAGCCCGACCGGCAGTGTCAGGGTGACATCCACCACCAGCCCCGCCAGAAAGGCGGCCCAGCTCGGCATCAGGTCCGGGCGGTGAATGGACCAGTAAAAAACACACAGGAACGGCAGGTGCGGCAGCACCGGGCCGGGCACGAAAACCGGCAGCACCATGCCGATCACCGACACGATGGTCATGAGCGTCGGGATGGTCCAGCGCCAGCTGGAGGCAACCAGCGCCAGCCGCTCTTCGCGCCTCAGCAGCGCCCAGGGTTCAGTCATCGCGCCAGCCCGGTCACTGTGCCGCTGCCGTTTGCAGCGCGGGTGCGGGTGCTGATGCAGGTGCCGGCGCTGGTGCGCTCCCTTGCGCGATTGGCGCATCCGGGGCCGGCACCACGCCCGGAAGGGGCTTGTCCGGCACCGGGAACGGCGGCCGGGTCACGGGCGTCGCCGCGGTACCATCCGGCATGACCGCCTGAAGCTGCGATGTCGCCTCGGGATGCTTGAACACCTCCGGCACGAACGGGCGCAGCACCAGCACGAAATCCAGCCCGCCCGGATTGGCCAGCGGGCGCGCCTTCGGCTCGGGGCCGCGCGGTTCGGTCACGATGGCCACCGGAATGCCCGGCGGGAACGTGCCGCCATCGCCCGAGGTCACGAGGCGATCGCCCGCCTTCAGCGGCTCGCCCGGCGAGAGGAACTGGAGCGCCAGATGCCGCTCGTTCAGCCCTGTGACGATGGCGGTGCGGTTGCTTTCCTCCACCCGCACCGGAATGCGGCTGGACAGGTCCGTCAGCAGCAGAATACGCGCCGACGCATAGCCCACGTCGATCACCTGCCCCACAAGGCCGTCGGAATCGCGCACCGGCTGCCCCTTGGCGACGCCGTCGCGCGCACCGCGCAGAATGATGGCGCTGCGCACATAAGAGCCGCCCGTCGAGCCGACGATGCGGGCCGCGCCAACCACATCCTGCTCCGGTTCGACAATGCCGAGCAGCTTCTTGAGGCGGCGGTTTTCCGCCATCAGCGTGCGGTTATGGCTCTCGGCTTCCTTCAGCCGGGCCACGTCCGCTTCCAGATCCTTGTTGCGAGAGTGAACGAAGAAATAGCTCTGCACGTGGCCCGTGCCGATCTTCACCCACTCAAAAGGCGCACGCATGGCGGAGAGAACCGGGGCCACACTGTCCAGCGCGGCAGATGTCAGGCCCTCGCCCACACGCACGGCCGAACGGTTGAGCACCATCAGCATCACGCCCGTCATCACCAGAACGATGACGAGGGCGCGCGACAGGAACCAGCGCCAACGCGCCGGCTGATAGGCGGTAGTCTTGCCTTGCGGCAATGGCATACCGGGCTCTCCGTTCGTTCAGCCGTCAACCGAGCCCCAGGCAGGCCACGCCATAGGGCGGGACCGGTTTAGTAGGCCGTGGTGAGAACGCCCCGATAAACGGGATCTTCCAGTGCCCGGCCCGTACCCAGCGCCACGCAGCTCAGCGGCTCCTCGGCCACAGACACCGGCAGGCCGGTCGCCTCGCGCAGCACGCGATCCACATCGCCCAGCAGCGCGCCGCCGCCGGTCAAAACGATGCCCTTGTCCACGATATCGGCCGCCAGTTCCGGAGCGGTGTTCTCCAGAGCCACCTTCACGCCTTCGATGAGGGCGGAGACGGTTTCCGACAGAGCCTCGGCAATCTGGCCCTGATTGATGATGATTTCCTTGGGAACACCATTCATCAGGTCGCGGCCCTTGATCTCCAGCGACTTGCCCTGCCCGTCAGAGGGCGGACAGGCGGTGCCGATTTCCTTCTTGATGCGCTCGGCGGTGGAATCGCCGATCAGAAGGTTATGGTTGCGGCGCACATAGTTGATGATGGCTTCATCCATCTTGTCGCCGCCCACGCGCACCGAATTGGCATAGGCAATGCCGCGCAGCGAGAGCACCGCCACTTCCGTGGTGCCGCCGCCGATATCCACCACCATCGAACCCGTCGGCTCGATGACCGGCAGACCTGCGCCGATCGCCGCCGCCATCGGCTCCTCGATCAGGTAAACCTGGCTTGCGCCCGCGTTGTTGGCGGCATCGCGGATGGCGCGGCGCTCCACCGACGTGGAGCCCGACGGCACGCAGATCACGATTTCCGGCGATGCGAACGAGCGACGATTGTGCACCTTGCGGATGAAGTGCTTGATCATCTCTTCGGCCACGTAAATGTCCGCAATCACGCCGTCGCGCAGCGGGCGGATCACCTCGATGTTTCCGGGCGTGCGGCCCATCATCGGCTTGGCTTCGCTGCCGACCGCAATCACGTGCTTGCGGCCGTTATCGTTCTGGATCGCAACAACCGACGGCTCGTTGAGCACGACGCCCCGCCCGCGCACGTACACGAGGGTGTTGGCCGTACCGAGGTCGATTGCCATGTCCGACGAAAGGAAGCTGAGAAAGCGGCTGAACATCCCTGCCATAGTCGTTCCGTAATGGTGGTGGCGTGGCTGCGGCACCGGGTGCGCTGCAGCACGAATCGCAGTGTTTCAGTGGCGCACAATGGCGGCTCAGCCGCGTATCGCCAAGCATAAAGTTGATTTTACCATAAAACGCCGCACACACTTTCAGACTAGCAGAGACCTTTGTTTTTCAAGCCTCGCCCCCACACTCGGGCTTATGCGCTGGCATGTAGAATTGGGTGCGGGTAAAGTGCCCCTCATGAATACCCCCGTGAAAATTCGGCGCCTGCCAGACCATCTCGTCAACCAGATCGCCGCCGGTGAAGTTGTCGAGCGCCCCGCCAATGCGGTCAAAGAGCTGCTCGAGAACTCGCTCGATGCCGGTGCGCGCCGCGTCACCATCGATCTGGAGGAAGGCGGCCGCCGCCTCATCCGCATCACGGACGACGGCTGCGGCATGACGCCGGATGAAATCCGTCTGGCCGTAGAGCGTCACGCCACCTCCAAGCTGCCGACCGATGACCTCTCGCTCATCCGCTCGCTCGGCTTTCGCGGCGAGGCCCTGCCCTCCATCGCCTCGGTGAGCTGTCTGGAAATCGCCAGCCGCCCCATCGATCAGGAAACCGGTTGGCGGGTGAAGGTGGATTACGGCGACGTCACCGCAGACGCGCCCACCGGCATGAACCCCGGCACATGCATTACGGTGGCGGACCTGTTCGCCCGCCTGCCCGCCCGTCTGAAATTCCTGAAGACGGAGCGCTCGGAGCTGACTGCCTGCCTTGACCTCGTGCGCCGTCTCGCCATGGCCCATCCGCACGTGGGCTTCACGGTCACCCACAACGGGCGCACGCTGTTTCAAAGCGCCTCCCAGTCGGGAGATTTGTTCGCCGCCGGAGCCGGACGCCTGACAGACGTGCTCGGTGTTGAGTTCACCGACAACGCCATCAAGGTCGATGTCAGCCGCGAGGGGCTGCGCCTGCATGGCTTTGCCAGCCTGCCCACCTACAACCGGGGCGTTGGCGACCACCAGTTCCTGTTCGTCGATGGCCGCCCGGTGCGCGACCGCCTGCTCTTGGGGGCCATTCGCGGCGCATATCAGGACGTGCTGGCCCATGATCGCTTCCCGGTCGTCGCGCTATTCCTCGACACGCCGCCGGGCTTCGTTGACGTCAACGTCCACCCGACCAAAGCCGAAGTGCGCTTTGCCGATGCCGCCATGGTGCGCGGGCTGATCGTCGGGGGCCTGCGCGCCGGGCTTCAGGCGGCGGGCCAGCGCTCGTCCACCACCGTTGCCGCCGCCGCCCTTGGCGCATTGGGAAAAAGCGCCGCGCCATCTGGAGCACCCGCCGGTCAGCCCTATAATCCCGGCCCCTACAATCCCGGCGCAGGCTTCGGTTTCCAGTCCCGACCCAGTGGTGGGTATTCAGGCGGCGGCTATTCAGGCTCCACCCTGTCGCCCCGCGTCAGCGACTGGTCGGTGAATTACAACGCGGGCACGCCCGTCCAGCCGCGCCTTGCGGATTTCGCGCCCCATGCGCCCGCCGCCTCAAGCGCCGCGGCGCATCCCGCCCCCGAGCAGGATACGGGCGAAGACCTCACCCGCTTCCCGCTTGGCGCTGCCCGCGCACAGATCAACAACACCTATGTGGTTGCCGAGACCAACGACGGCGGCATGGTCATCGTCGATCAGCACGCCGCTCACGAGCGCCTCGTTTATGAGCGCATGAAAACGGCGCTCGCCGAGGGCGGCATCAAGCGCCAGATGCTGCTACTGCCGGAAGTGGTGGAGCTGGACCAGATCGCCGCTGACGCCATCGAAACCCGGGCCGCCGACCTTGAGGCCCTTGGCCTTGTGGTGGAGCGCTTCGGTCCTGCCGCCATTCTGGTGCGCGAGGTGCCAGCCCTTCTCGGCAAGGCGAACGTCATCAGCCTTGTGCGCGATCTGGCGGATGA
This sequence comes from Pseudomonadota bacterium, assembly GCA_023427285.1. GTDB lineage: Bacteria > Pseudomonadota > Alphaproteobacteria > Sphingomonadales > Sphingomonadaceae > Pedomonas. Next base: position 278 of record JAEZBH010000310.1, on the reverse strand, counting down.
GATCGTGCATCTGGGCGAGGCTTTCTCGCTTTCCGAAAAGCTGCACGAGGTTTGCGCCACCATGGCCTGCCATGGCTCCGTGCGCGCAGGGCGTCGCCTGTCCGTTACGGAAATGAACGCCCTGCTGCGCGAGATGGAGGAAACGCCCAACTCCGGCCAGTGCAACCATGGCCGCCCGACGTGGCTGAAGCTGCAACCCACAGACATCGAGAAGCTGTTCGGCAGGCGCTGAGACAGATTTTTATTTTTGCAGGAAAGTGATGCGAGGGTCTCAGACC
>JAEZBH010000290.1 GCA_023427285.1 Pseudomonadota bacterium | reverse complement strand
CCGGCATTCGGATCGTTGAGCTTAACCCGGCCTATTACGATGCCAAGCGTCCGGGGGATATTCAGCTCATGACGCTTGTCATGCGGTTGAACAGCGACGGCGTGACCGAACGCTCTCGCGTTGCCGTCTGGTCGGCTCTGGATCTAGCCCGCCTGCAAGCCTTGGTGCGGTGAGGGGGCAGGAGCAACGCGTGAAACAAAAAAAGCGGCGCTGTTGCGCCGCTTTTTTTAATTCTGCCGGTTGGCCTGGGTGGTTAGCCCGCCTTGGCGATGGTGGCCGTCTCCGGCGCACGGTCGCCGGGCTGGGCGTCCAGCAGTTCCTTCAGGAACGCGCCCTTGTTGGCAACAACGGTGCCGTTGCTGCGCAGGTCGGTGCGGATGTCCTTGGCGGCGAACTGCGCCTTGGCTTCGTCAAGCAGGGCCTGCTCGCCAGCCGACTTGGGCTGAACGGTTGCGCCAGCGCCGAACAGGGCCTCAGCGGCCTGGCTCTGGGCGTCCACTTCCTGAGCGCGCGGCTCACCCGGCCTCGGCGGGCGCAGGTTGAAGTCGGGCGGCAGGACCAGCGGGGCCTGACGGGCCACGGCCAATTCGTCCGGGCCGCCAGTGCTGCCGCTGAAGTTCTTGGGTTTCGAGCTACAGCCGGAGAGGGCCAGAAGGGCCACTACGCCAAGCCCGAGCAGGGTGCGGGTGCTGTTCATTCTGCCGACTCCAATTTGTCGTCCTCGTCCTGCTTTCTTAGGCTGAGAAGCAGGATCACTGCAACGCCGATGGTGATTGCAGCATCGGCGATGTTGAAAACATAGTGCCAGTACGGGATGCCCCGGACGTCGATAAAATCTGCAACGGCTCCGAAGCGGACGCGATCGATGATGTTGCCGATGGCACCGCCAAGGATGGCAGCCAGCGCCAGCGTCATCCAGCGATCCCGCTCCCGCCACATCCAGACCAGAACGCCGATGGCGATGGCGGCGGTCAGCGCCGTCAGCAGCCAGCGGCCAAGATCGCTCTCGGCGGTGAGCAGCCCGGTCGAGACGCCCCGGTTCCAAACCATGGTGAGGTTCAAAAAGCCGTCGATCACCGGCACGGAGAACTTCTCCGGCAGGCGGAAAACGTCGAGAATCCACCACTTGGAGACCTGATCGGCGACGAGCACGAGCGCGGCGAAGATCAGGCCCAGCACACGGTAGGACGCGCGCGGCGGCGCGCCCTCACCCTGAGACCGGGGCCAGCCGGAGAAGGCCGGGTCAGGCCGCATTCACCACCTCGTCGCAGCGGTTGCACAGCTCCGGATGCGCCGGGTCCGTGCCCACTTCCGGCAGAACCTGCCAGCAGCGGCCGCATTTGTTGCCGTCAGCCCGTGCCGTTTGCACGGCAACGCCCGCCACTTCTTCCAGCTTGAAGGCGTCTGCCGGAGCCTCGTCCAGCGACACGGTCAGGCCGGAGGTGATGCTGATCTCCGCCATGTCGACGGTGGAGAGCAGGTGCGCGTCTGCCGATTCGGTGACGTAGAGCGTCGGGGCCGATTCCAGCGAGGAGCCGATGGTCTTGCTGCGGCGGTCCACTTCCAGCGCACCGGTGACGACCGAGCGGACTTCGCGGATGCGTTTCCACTTGGAGGCGAGTTCGGTGTTGCGCCACTCGGCCGGGATTTCCGGCCACTGCTCCAGATGCACCGAGCCGTCTTCGGACGGATAGCGGGACTGCCACGCTTCCTCGGCGGTGAAGACGAGGATCGGGGCCAGCCACGTGGTCAGGCAGCGGAACAGCAGGTCCATGACCGTGCGGCAGGCGCGACGGCGGGTGCTGTCGGTTGCGTCGCAGTAGAGGCTGTCCTTGCGGATATCGAAGTAGAACGACGACAGGTCGTTGATGCAGAAGCTGTGCAGCGCCGTGTAGTACGGGTTGAAGTCAAACCCGTTGGCGTGCTTGCGCAGGTGCTCGTCCACCTCAACGAGGCGGTGCAGAACCCACTGCTCCAGCTCCGGCATTTCCTCAACCGGCAGCTTCTCGGCATCGGTGAAGCCGTCAAGCGCGCCCAGCAGGTAGCGCAGGGTGTTGCGCAGCTTGCGGTAGGCGTCCACCTGACCTGCAAGGATCTCTTTGCCGATGCGCACGTCGTTGAAATAGTCGGTCGAGACCACCCACAGACGCAGGATGTCAGCGCCGTTTTCCTTGATGATGGTCAGCGGGTCGATGACGTTGCCCTTGGACTTCGACATCTTCTCGCCCTTGCCGTCGAGCGTGAAGCCGTGGGTCATCACCGCGTTGTACGGCGCGCGGCCACGGGTGCCGCAGCTCTCCAGCAGCGAGGACTGGAACCAGCCGCGATGCTGGTCGGAGCCTTCAAGGTAGAGGTCAGCCGGCCACTGGAGGGCGGGCCACTTGCCGCTTTCCAAGACGAAGCTGTGGGTCGAGCCGCTGTCGAACCAGACGTCGAGAATGTCCTTGGCCTGCTCGAAGTCATCGGCGTTGTAGGCGTCGCCGAGGAATTCCTGAGCGGGGGTGACGTACCATGCGTCTGCGCCGCCCTGCTTCACTGCCTCGACGATGCGGGCGTTCACCGCGTCATCGCGCAGGATCTCGCCGGTCTGCTTGCTGACGAACACGGTGATGGGCACGCCCCATGCGCGCTGGCGGGACAGCACCCAGTCCGGGCGGCTTTCGACCATCGAGCGGATACGGTTCTTGCCTTGCGCGGGAACCCAGGTGGTGTCGTCGATCGCCTTCAGCGCGGTCGCGCGCAGGCCGGTCTTGTCGAGCGACACGAACCACTGCGGCGTGTTGCGGTAGATGAGCGGGGCCTTGGAGCGCCACGAGTGCGGGTAGCTGTGAACCAGATCGGCCTGAGACAGCAGCGCATTTGCGCCCGCCAGCAGGTCGCAGACCTTGGGCGCGACCTTGTACACGTGCTCGCCTGCAACCAGCGCCACATAGTCGTAGTAGCGGCCGTCTTCGGCCACGGTGAAGGGCGCTTCGATGCCGAACTTCTGGCCGACGGCAAAGTCTTCCTCGCCGTGGCTGGGCGCGGTGTGGACAAGGCCGGTACCGGTGTCGGTGGTGACGTGATCGCCCGGCAGCAGGGGCACGTCGAAGTCGTAGTGGCCGTTCGCATCCGGGTGGCCGCGCCACGGATGGGCGCTGACGGTGCCCTCAAGCTGCGCGCCGACCAGAGATTCAACCACATTCCATGCGGAAATGCCCGCACGGGTGGCGAACTCGGCCACCAGTTCCTCGGCAACGAGGAAACGGTCGCCAACCTTGGCGCGCGCCTTGTCGGTCACTTCCGTCACGTCGATGACGAGATAGATCAGCTCCGGGCCGTAGGCGATGGCGCGGTTGGCCGGGATGGTCCACGGAGTCGTGGTCCAGATCACGGGGCGGGCCTTCAGCAGCACGGCGCGCGGGCTGGAGACGATGGGGAAGGCCACGTCGATCGCGGTCGAGGTGTGGTCGTGGTATTCCACTTCCGCCTCGGCCAGCGCGGTCTTCTCAACGGGCGACCACATCACGGGCTTCGAGCCGCGATAGAGGCTGCCGTTGACCGCGAACTTCAGCAGCTCGCCAACGATGGTGGCTTCAGCCTCGAAAGCCATGGTGGTGTAGGGGTTTTCCCAGTCGCCCGTGATGCCGAGGCGCTTGAACTGCTCGCGCTGCACGCCCAGCCAGTGAGCGGCGAATGCACGGCATTCCGCGCGGAACTCGACCGGGTTGACCTCGTCCTTGTTCTTGCCCTTCTTGCGGTACTGCTCCTCGATCTTCCACTCGATGGGCAGACCGTGGCAGTCC
>JAEZBH010000191.1 GCA_023427285.1 Pseudomonadota bacterium | reverse complement strand
GGCAGCCGCCGCGATATCGAGCGCATGATCGAGGATGGCCGCGTTGCGCTGGACGGCGAGGTTCTGACCACGCCCGCCACCATCGTGACCTCGCTCAAGGGCGTCACCGTTGACGGCAACCCGGTCTCTGAGGTCGAGCCCACCCGCCTGTGGCGCTTCTTCAAGCCTGCCGGGTGCCTGACGACCGTGCGCGATCCCGAAGGCCGCCCGACCATTTACGACCTGCTGCCGGAAGGCACGCCCCGCGTCGTCACCATCGGGCGTCTCGACTTCAACCCCGAGGGCCTGCTGCTGCTCACCAACAACGGCGAGTTGAAGCGCTGGATGGAGCTGCCCGCCAACGCGGTGGAGCGTGTTTACCGCGCCCGTGTGCGCGGTCGCATTGATTACACCGCGCTGGCGAACCTCATTGAGGGCATCACCATCGAGGGCGTGCGCTACGGCTCGATCAACGCCGAGGTGGAGAGCAGCCACGGCATGACCCACTGGATCGCGGTGAAGATCAGCGAGGGCAAGAATCGCGAAGTGCGCAACGTGCTCGGCCACCTTGGCCTGCAAGTCTCGCGCCTCATCCGCACGGATTACGGCCCGTTCCATCTCGATGGCCTGCGCGAAGGCGACATGCAGGAAATCAGCCCCGGCTCGATGCCGGGCGTGCCGGGCGATCTGCTGCCGCCGCCGGGCTTCGAGATCGAAGATCCCTACCCGCGCCGCCGCGAAGACGTGTTTGCGCCCCGCCGCACCCGCCGCGATGCCCCCGACGCCGCGCAGCCCGAGGAACGGGACGAAATGAGCCGCGAGTCCTGGGGCCGCGATGGCCGGGGTCGCGGTGAACGAGATCGCGGTGAACGGGGTCGTGACAGCAGAGGTCGCGATGCCAAGCGCCGGGACGAACATGGCCGCGAGGAGCAGGGCCGGAACGGCCGCGCGCGGGACCGCCGTGCCTATCGGGACGCCCCGCCGGAAGTGGAAGCCATCGCGCCCGAGCCCGTGCGCCCGCTGCGCCGCCAGAGCCGCGCCTCGCAGGCGCGCGGCGGCCTGCCTGCGCCGAACGCCCGCCCGCAGGAAGCACGTCCCGCTCAAGGCAAGGCCGGTGCCCGCAAGGCTGGCGATCATGGGCCGTCTTCTGCGCCCCGCAAGCCGCTCAAGGGCACGCTGAGCGCATCCGGTCGCCCCGCCGCTGGCGAGACCGCCGAGACGGGTCGTCCCAAGCTGGAGCGCAAGGCGGGCTGGGCCAAGCCGAAGCCCAAGGCCAACCCCAAGCCGAAGGGCCGCCGTAAATGAGGATCATCGCCGGGCAATGGCGGGGCCGCAAACTGGCGTCTCCGCCCGATGAATCGGTGCGCCCCACATCCGACCGGGCGCGCGAGGCCGTGTTCAGCATGTTGCAATCGCGGCTGGGCGGCTTTGCAGGCCTGCGCGTGGCGGACATCTTCTCCGGCAGCGGCGCGCTGGGCCTTGAGGCCCTGTCGCGCGGGGCCGTTCATGCCACCTTCGTCGATTCTGCCCGCACCTCCTGCCGACTGGTCGAGCAGAACGCCGCCACATTCGGGGCCAAGGCGCAGATTCAGGTGCTCAACCGCCCGTCAACCAACCTGCCCGCCGTGGCCGATCCCTTCGATGTGGTGTTCATGGACCCGCCCTACGGCAAGGATCTGGTTGCCCCGACGCTGGCGCAACTGCTCCAGCAGGGCTGGGTCGGCGCTGATTCGCTTGTGGTGGTGGAGACGCCCCGCGACGAGGAGGTCACCGCTCCCGAGTGGGAAACCTTGCGCACCGCAACCTATGGAATCGCCAGAATCACCCTGCTCGCGCCGCTTGCAGCCGCCTGACGCCGAATATTGCAAAAATTTTCTGTGACACGTCTGCAACAAAATATTGCTAACTCGGCATTTACCGACCTTCATATTGCATTCACAGTGCATTTTGAACGCGGCCGGGTTGTATTCAGATAGTTGCTATGATCTTATCCGCGTGTGTTTGGGCGCGTCATTATGTCTAATGGCCTATCGACCAATTGCAGCGGGGGGAGCGGGTCGATGATGCATTCCATTGGTTTGGCACCGGATTTTTCCGGGTCAACCGCACAGCCGGTCATCACGGACCGGGCTTTGCGGCAAGCCGAGCGGTTGCATGTGCTCGTGGCGGAAGACAACCCCGTCAATCAGCGGCTCGTGGAAGCCCTGCTCCAGATCTCCGGGTGCAGCTGCGTGATCGTGGGCGACGGCATGGCCGCCGTCCGCGCGGTGCAGGAAGACACCTTCGATCTGGTGCTCATGGACATTCGCATGCCCGAGATGTCCGGCCTTGAGGCCACCCGCGCCATTCGCTCGCTTGGCGAAGACTTTGCCGAGCTGCCCATCATCGCCATGACCGCCAACGCCGAGGAAGACGAGGCGGAAAACTGCGCGGCGGCGGGCATGACCGGCTATCTGCCCAAGCCCATCGACCGCCAGCGCTTCCTCGCGCTGCTGCAATCCCACGACCGGCAGAAATCCCCGACCAACGCCTGACGCATCCCGCATCTGGGACGCCCCCCTCTCCGGCCACCCGCGCCCTCCGGCAGCAAGTGGGCGTATTCCTGTGTCATGATCGTATATCCGGGCGTGACAGGGTGGGCCCACATTGGGTATGGGACGAAACATGAACGTCGCGCCCCATTCCGATTCGCACCCAAACGCCCCCTATCTTGCCGGCCTCAACGAGCCGCAGCGGGATGCCGTCATGACGACGGACGGTCCCGTTCTCGTGCTGGCGGGCGCAGGCACGGGCAAAACCAAGGTGCTCACCGCCCGCCTCGCTCACCTCATCGCCACCCGCCGCGCATGGCCGGGCGAGATTCTGGCCGTTACCTTCACCAACAAGGCCGCGCGCGAGATGCAGCACCGCATCGCCCAAATCGTGGGCTCGGCGGTCGAGGGGATGCCGTGGCTTGGCACCTTCCACTCGGTTGCCGCCCGCATCCTGCGCCGTCATGCCGAACTGGTGGGGCTGCAATCGAATTTCACCATCCTTGACACCGACGATCAGCTGCGCCTCCTGAAGCAGCTCATCATCGCCGCTGATCTGGACGAGAAGCGCTGGCCCGCCCGCCAGCTTGCCGGCGTCATCGACAAGTGGAAAAACCGGGGCTGGACGCCGGAGAAGGTGCCCGAGGCCGAGAAGGGCAACTTTGCCGACGGGCGCGGCGGCGATCTCTACGCGGTGTACCAGCACCGGCTCAAAACGCTGAACGCCTGCGATTTCGGCGACCTTCTGCTGCACACGCTCACCATCTTCACCAAGCACGCCGATGTGCTGGCGGACTACCAGCGCCGCTTCAAATACATCATGGTGGACGAGTATCAGGACACCAACGTCAGCCAATATCTGTGGCTGCGCCTGCTGGCCCAAGCCCGCAAGAACATCTGCTGCGTGGGCGATGACGACCAATCCATCTACTCGTGGCGGGGTGCCGAAGTCGGCAACATCCTGCGCTTCGAGCAGGATATCCCCGGCGCCAAGATCATCCGCCTTGAGCAGAACTACCGCTCGACGCCGCACATTCTGGGCGCGGCCTCCGGGCTGATCGCCGCCAATCAGGGCCGCCTCGGCAAGACGCTGTGGACCGAGTCGGATGATTACTCTGAGAAGGTGCGCGTCATTGCCGTGTGGGACGGCGCGGACGAAGCCCGCACCGTTGGCGAGCGCATCGAGAGCCTGCAATCGCGCGGCACCTCGCTCAGCGACGTGGCGATTCTGGTGCGCGCCTCCTTCCAGACCCGCGAGTTCGAAGAACGCTTCATCACGCTCGGCCTGCCCTACAAGATCATCGGCGGCTTCCGCTTCTACGAACGCGCTGAAATTCGCGATGCGCTGGCTTACCTGCGCGTCTTGATCCAGCCGGACGACGACCTGGCGTTCGAGCGCATCGTCAACCTGCCCAAGCGCGGCCTTGGCGACAAAAGCCTGCAAAAAATCCACATGCTGGCCCGGGCCGAGGGCATCTCCCTCACCCGCGCCGCCAAGATGGTGGTGGAAACCGACGAGCTGCCGCGCGGCGCGCGCAAGGCGCTTGGCGACCTGATGGCCGATTTCGACCGCTGGCGCTCGCACCTGACCGAACTGCGCCATGCAGAAGTTGCTCGCATTATTCTGGAAGAATCGGGCTATGTCGCCATGTGGCAGGCGGACCGCTCGCCCGATGCCAGCGGCCGCCTTGAGAACCTGAACGAACTCACGCGTGCAATCGAAGACTTCGAGACCCTGCCCGCCTTCATGGAGCACGTCTCCCTCGTCATGGAGAACGAGGCGCAGGACGACCATGAAAAGGTCACCCTCATGACCCTGCACGCCGCCAAGGGTCTGGAGTTCAACTACGTGTACCTGGCAGGCTGGGAGGAAGGCGTGTTTCCCAACCAGCGCTCTCTGGATGAAGGCGGCACCGCCAGCCTTGAGGAGGAGCGCCGCCTCGCCTACGTCGGCATCACCCGCGCCCGTCGTCAGGCGACGATTCTACATGCCGCCAATCGCCGGGTTTACGGCCAGTGGCAGTCCTGCATCCCCTCGCGCTTCATCGACGAACTGCCGCC
>JAEZBH010000175.1 GCA_023427285.1 Pseudomonadota bacterium | reverse complement strand
CCTCAAATCTTTCACCAAATGTCGCTTCCGCCAAAAAATCCCCCCTTCAAGTCACTCCGAATCCTCCCAAACTCCGGAACTCCGAGTTCCGCATAATAACACTGTTCGGCAAAAGCAGCATGTCATCATCCCCGTCACCGCCGCCAAGGAAGAGGATCGCTAAGTGGTGGGCGGTGGGAGGAGCTATTGGACTAGCAGGCCTCTACTACGGCGGTCTTCGTGGCGGCGCGTTCCTTTTCACCGCTGGTTGGTACGTAGTGTCGGTGGCATTCCTATTTTGGATCGAGAATCGACGCGGTGGCGGTGGCTCCGCGTCCAAAGAGGTTTACAGGGACAAGACGTCATGATCCAGAGAGCCGAACAAGCCGCCCAGCCAACGCGGGGGGCTGCACGCGGGCGGGCGATTCTGCGGCAATCGAAACTCTGCACTGGCTCGCCCCGCGCGGCTGGTCTATAGCGTTGGGCAGACAATGAGCTCAGGTCCGCAGGTGACTGCCGTCTTTGAAGTCGTCGCCGGTACCGTGGTGTTTTTATCGTTTGTCACCTTCGCGCTTCTATTGAGCACGCTTCGATCCTATGTCGACGAAGAGAAGCTCCGGGAAGAGTCTAGCGTTTCCCAGTCATTCCACTCCATTCTGCCACCTGAGCATCTGTTGACGGCGGCAGGGAAGAGCCGAGCAAAGCTAGCGAAGATTATGCTCGGAATTCTGGTCGTGTCCGTCAGCGCAATCATCGTCCGGAATCAACTATTCCACCCGTGAAGAAGAAGGCCCAACAAGCCGCCCAGCCAACGCGGGGGAAATCACCCGTTTGGGCGATCAGCTGGCCGTCGCGATTCTGTACTGGCTCGCCCCGCGCGGCTGGTCTAGTTCGTTCGGCAAAAGTTGTGACACATGCACTCGGGTGAATCGAAAAGCTGGTGGTGGTTGGCAGCGCTTCTACTGCCGTTTTTTGCCGTTGGAGCCTATTTCGCACAGTCAGAGCCCCCGTCTTCGTCCTGTTGGGGAGCGATTGCCGGCGCGACGCTTGCGTCTGCTTCCGCCGCCATTTCGATCAGGAAGCGAGAGTGCCATTGCCGCATCGCGTTGGTCGCAGCGATCGCATCGGTGCTCTTCGCAGGCTTCGCCATCGTTGCGGGTATACCAGTCTCATGATCGCGCGAAGTAAAAAGGAGCCGAACCAGCCGCCACAGCGCAACGCGGGCAGCCGTCCGTCTTCGGACGATTCGTCTGCATCCGAAACTTCGTCCTCGCTCGGCCCGCGTGGCTGATCTGAAACGATCGGCGGAAGAAAGATGATCGAAGGCATTGCTCAGCTGCTCCTCGCCATCGGCGCTCTGTTGCTGGAGATCGCTGTTTGGGCAATCGCGGGTCTTTACATAGCAGTTCGAGCCATCGGCTCCCCGGCTCACAGAGAGAAGATTCGTCTGGAGTGGCACAGCGGCTGGAAAGGAAAGATGTCACTGTTGGTTTCCGGTGCGTTTTGGATTACGGTTGTCGCGGCCGCTGGCTACATCTGGCTACCTGTCCGCTCCGCTGCCCTATGAAGAAAGCCGATCCAGCCGCCGAGCGAACGCGGCCAGCCGTCCGTTGGCGACCGCTCTTTCCGCACATGAAGCATCGCAGTAATCGGGCCGCGCGGCTCAGCTGAGGCGTTGGGCAAAAGAAATGACGATCTGGCGTATCAAGGCCGGCGTTCCAAGTTTGGCTGACGCTCTTCTCGTAGTTGGAGGCTTGATCGGCGTCTGCTCGCTGTTCATCCCGTGCGTCGAGCCGCTCCTGGACTTTTTCGAGCCGAGAGGTCTGTCGTACCTTGGCTATTTCATCGGATTGTTGCTCATGCTCGGAGCCGGTGCTGCCGGCGTCTGGGCGTTCTTGAGAAATGAAAAGAAGATGAGATGGGAAGTTGTCATTCCCCGGCGGGTGTTCGCGATCACGGCGGCACCGCTCATTTTCATCGCGATACACCTGACGTCGCCTTGGGCATGGAGCACAGATCTCGGATTCTTCGAGCACATCGCGCTCCTGGTCGTTCTCTTCATCCCATTGTTCGGTATCGTTGTGAGGCTATCGCTTCGATTTCCGGCGAGGGCCGCCGAAGTCGCAATTTGGTTTCACGTCGGCCTCGCCGGTTTGGGCGTTATTGCGAAAGCCGCGTCCCTGTTCATGAAGAAATGAAAGCTGAGCCCAACCAGGCGCCAGAGCCAACGCGGATGAACGTCCGGCCTGCGGATGGAGCCCTGGGGCCGCGTGGCTCATCTTAGCTTTAGGCTGAAAACCATGATCGAATCTCTCCCCAATAACGCGAAGTATCTCGTCTACGAAGCCTTGATACACGCCATTGATACGAACTCTGGAATTGGCTTCCACAATGCCGATCAGGGCCATCCTGCATATCGGGTTGGCGCAGACGGGAAAATAGATGAATCCGCTTGGGGTGACTCGCCGGATAAGAACCATCTATACCGTTTGCTGCGCGAGCTTTCGATGTACTTCGTGAAGCACGAAGAGGAGCGACCGAGTAGCGGCCCCTTGATACTGACCTGGGAAGACTTTTGTCGGCGTGCCATACAAGCGTATGAAGAGAAAAAGAGGGCCTAACCAGCCAGTGTGCCAACTCGGACCGCTGTCACGCCTCGTGCTGCCGCACGAGCCGCGCCATCGCCCCGAGCGGCACACTTGAACGTTAGCCCAGAATATGAAACTGAAGGTTATCCTCCCGTTTGTAGTCTTCGTTGCATTCTCTGCGCGAGGACATAGCTCAGACATCTACGAACGTTTCGCCCCTCTCCGCACCAAGATGCAGCAGATCGTGGACGATTCGACGCGCGATCTCAGCGACCCGAAGTTCGCCGCCGAAGCTGGTCCGCGCCAAATTTTCCTTCATAGCGCCATAGTGACCAACATCCATTCGGGCTATTTGCAGACGTTATTCATCCTGTGGATGAACGCCGAAACGGCCGGAGATAGGGAAAGTGCACGAAAAGCCCTTGCTCTTTGGTCGCCAACTATTCGTGACGCGATTGGTGCTGGTCAGAAGTTTATTCGAGGATCGATGGAGCGAGCGTATTCTGGCTCCTTTCACGCTCAGATGCGCGATGCGATGGAGGTCTATGACGGCCTTTTGGCGATGACAGAAGAGATCTCGCG
>JAEZBH010000093.1 GCA_023427285.1 Pseudomonadota bacterium | reverse complement strand
GGCCAGCCTGCCGGGGGCGCGCAAGCGCGAGGCCGAGTTGTGGCAGGCGTGGGAGGCAAAGGTGACAGAGAAGGCAGCTGCTTAACGGGTGTGATTTGCAGGGGGAACTTGCTCCCCCTGCAACCCCCTGTTCGTCAGACAAGGGCCGTGTCCGTGATGACGGGTGCGGCCCTTCTTTTTGGACATGCGGCCTGATGGATGCCGGGCGCGGCCCGATAAACGAAGGGGCCGATAAACGAAGGGGAGGTGCAGGAGGGAGTTTGAGGGTTTGTGCGCCTCCGCGCACGGCCCCTCCTGCAAAATAAAATAACCTCTCCTTGTAAGGTTATTTGACCAGCGAGTCTGCCATCGAGCAGGCCGCCGGACCCATGATGACGACGAACAGGGTCGGCAGAATGAAGAGAATGAGCGGCACGGTCATGATGGCGGGCAGGCGGGCTGCTTTTTCCTCGGCGCGCATCATGCGGTCGTTGCGGAATTCAGCGGAGAGCACGCGCAGCGAAGACGCCAGCGGGGTGCCGTACTTCTCGGTTTGGATGAGCGTGGTGACAACGCCGCGCAGCGAGTCCAGATCGACGCGCTTGCCCAGGTTGTCGAGCGCCTGACGACGCTCCGGCAGGAAGCCCAGCTCGATGGAGGTGAGGCTGAATTCCTCTGCCAGTTCCGGATAGGCCATGCCCAATTCGCGTGACACGCGGCTGAAAGAGGCATCGAGCGTCAGACCGGCCTCAGCGCAGATGACGAGCAGGTCAAGCGCGTCGGGCAGGCCGAGGCGAATGGCGTCGCTGCGCTTTTGAATGGTGTTCGTCACCAAGAGATCGGGGAGCTTGTAACCGGCAAAAACCGAGCCGATCAGCATGAACAGCTTCATGTTGGTGCTGCTGTCTTCCATGACGCCCGCGCCGAACAGCAGGAACAGCCCGAACGCGCCGCCCAGAAGCGGCGCAATGAGGCGGGCGAACTGATAGACGATCACCGCTTCCTTGGTGCGCCATCCTGCTTGCGACAGGCGTTCGGCCGCCAGCTTGCTCTGCTCATCCTGAAGCACTTTGAGGCGGGTCAAGATGCTGCCCATCTTGGCCGTGGCATCGGCCTTGTTGATGAGCGAGGAGCGGCGGCGCGGCGCGCTGATACCGGCGCGCAAGTGTTCGCGACGTTCCTGAAGCGCCTTGATGCGCTCGCGCATGGGATCGCGCACGGTGGTGGCGGCCCAGATGGCGAGGATGACCATGAACACCGCAACACCGGCCAGCAGCGTGGCGAGGTCCAGCGGTTCAAGGCCGAAGGGCAGGGAGGGATTTGCAGGATTCACGCGGCTCTCCCTCAGATCTTGAAGCTGACCATCTGGTACATGATGAATCCGCCGATGCTCATCCACACGAGACCGCCGACACCGGCGATCATCAGGCGGGGATCGGTGAAAAATCCTGCCAGATACTGACCATTGACCGCCCAGATCATGGCGGCAACGGCGAAGGGAAGGACGCCGACGATATAGGCGCTGGCCTTGGCCTCAGACGACATCGCCTTGATCTTCAGCTTCATCTGCTGGCGCTTGCGCAGCACTTCGGACAGATTGCTGAGGGTCTCGGCCAGGTTGCCGCCGGTCTCGCGCTGAATGGCCAGCGTGATGACGTAGAACTGGAACTCGGGCGTTGGAATGCGCTTGGCCGTGTCGTTCAGCGCCTGATCCATCGTCAGGCCGATCTTGATCTTGTCGGCAACAGTGCGGAATTCTGCACCGACGGGATCGCTGATTTCCTTGCCGGTGATCGCCAGCGCCTCGGTGATGGGCAGACCGGCGCGAAGGCTGCGCACCATCAGGTCGATGGCGTCAGGAAACAGGGCGACGAACTGGTTGATGCGCTTGGAGATGAGCACCGAGACGGCAATGTGCGGCACGCCAAGGCCCAGCATGACGCCCAGAAGAAAACTCAGCAGAAACGGTAGGCCGAGAATCAGAAAAAGCAGCATGAGCCCGACGCTGAGGCCGCCGCAGATTGCGCCATACTGGCCAAGACTGAGGTTCTTGCCGGTGCGGGCGATGCGGGAGCGCAACTCGTCCGGCCGGGGAATGAAGCCGCGGAACAGCTGATCCAGCCGGGTTTCCTGCTGCATCGCCAGAATGCGGCGCATCTGGGCCTTGCCAAGCGCATCGCGCGAGGTGGCGTAGCGCTCCTTCATTTTCTCCAGACGGCTGGCGGCCTTCTTCTGCGGGTTGGGCGCAAGCAGGAAGGCCAGCCCCAGGAGGGCCAGAATAAGGACGCTGCACAGCAGCAGCACCGGGAGCATCATTTGCGATGACATCAGAATTGCCCCCCTGTCAGCAGACCGGTCATAGGCACTCCATCAGCGCGCGGCCGAGGCCGTAGTATTCTGCCCGGTCATAGAAGGCCGGGCGAAGACCGGAGGAGATGAAATCGCCCTTGAGGCGACCGGTCTCGTCTTCTCCGGTGAACTGGAAGGTGTAGAGGTCCTGCGTCGTGATGACGTCGCCTTCCATGCCCACCACTTCCGTGATGTAGTTCACGCGGCGCACGCCGTCGCGCATACGGGCAACCTGAATGATGAGGTTGACCGCGCTGGCGATCTGCTCGCGAATGGCCTTGGGCGGCAGGTTCAGGCCCGCCATGTTGACCATGTTTTCCAGACGCGTCAGCGCCTCGCGCGGACGGTTGGCGTGCAGCGTGCCGAGCGAGCCGTCGTGGCCGGTGATCATGGCCTGCAACAGGTCGATGGCTTCGCCGCCGCGGACTTCGCCCAGGATGATGCGGTCAGGGCGCATACGCAGCGCGTTCTTCACGAGGCCGCGCATGGTGACTTCGCCCTTGCCCTCAAGGTTGGGCGGGCGGGTTTCCAGGCGCACCACGTGCGGCTGCTGGAGCTGAAGCTCCGCCGCGTCTTCGATGGTAACGATGCGCTCGCCGGGGTCGATGTTGCGGGAGACGGCGTTGAGCATCGTCGTCTTACCCGAACCGGTACCACCGGAGATGATGATGTTGAGACGGCAGCGACCGGCAATTTTGAGCAGCTGGCACATCTTCGGGCTCATGTTGCCCTGCTGCGCCATCTTGTCGAGCGTGATCTTCTGCTTCGAGAATTTACGAATGGAGATGGACGTGCCGTCAATGGCAAGCGGCGGGGCGATGACGTTGACGCGGCTGCCGTCGGCAAGGCGCGCGTCGCAGATCGGGCTGCTTTCATCGACGCGGCGGCCAACCGCGGCCACAATGCGCTGGGCAACGTTGAGCAGGTGCTGCTCATCGCGGAACTTGATGTCCGTCAGGTCGAGCTTGCCCTTGCGCTCCACGTAAATCTGATTGGGACCGTTCACCATGATGTCGGTGACGGCTTCGTCCGCCAGCAGCGGCTCAAGGGGGCCAAGCCCGAACATGTCGTTCAGCATGAGCGTGATAAGCTCGCGCTGTTCGGTCTTGTTCAGGTTGATGCGCTGCTGGATGAGCAGCTCGGCCACGATGTCGGAGACCTGATCTTCCACATCGGCGCGCGACAGCTCGTTGATGGCGCTGGCGTCGATGTGCTCCATCAAGAGCGGATGGATTTTCTCCTTGGCGGCCGTGACGGTGCTCTGGCGCTGGCTGTCCGCTTCAATGGCCTTGAAGGCATAGACCAGTTCATTGAGAAGGACGGTGACGGCATCGCGCACCTCCATCTCGTTGACGGTGATATTGTTGGAACGCGCAACTTCCTGCACGCGGTCCTGAATGACCATGACCAGTTCGGTGCGGGCACGGTCCTTGTATTCGGCGGGCGGGAACAGCTTGAGAAGATCAGGGGATACGATCTCGAACAGCTGATCGACGATTTCGCCGCGCGCCATGGTGTCGCCCGTGTGCGATGGCGCTGGCGACTGGGCGGCAGCATCAACGGCACGGCGGGCCGGCATGCCTGCCGCAGTTGTCGGCATGGGAGCGGCCCGTGTGGCCGCGCGTCGTCCAAAACCAATCTGTCTCATGCACCCATCCTACTGCTGTCAGCTAGATTTGAGTGGAAACAATGTTTTGAGATTCGCCAGCTTGCCAAGCAACGACGGAGCTGCGGCCGTGGCTTCGGAGCCGGCGCCCTGAAGAATATGGCGCGTCAGGTCAATGAGGCTGCTGGCGGCCTTGCTGCTGCGTCCGGCCTGAACGAGCGGGCGGCCTTGCTGCGCCGAGGCGATGGCGCTCTTGGCGTCATACGGCAATTCGGCCACGATCTTGTGTTCAACGGAGGCCTCGAAATCCTGGCGGCTGACTTCACTCTGCCCCTGAGGCGGCAGTTTGTTGGCCACCAGATGGATCGTGGCGTTGGGCGACTGGGTGTTGATGAAGCCGATGAGACGCAGCGTGTCTCGCGCCGCGGCCAGCGTCAGGTCGGTCACGATCACGACATGCCGGGCAGAGGCCAGAATATTCGGGTTCTGCACCGCAAACAGGCGCGGCACATCCATGACGATGGTGTCATAGGTCTGGGCGACCTGTGCGTGCAGCTGGTCAAGCGCCGTGCCGTCGGTCAGAACCGGCGCGTTGATGGATGCTTCCGCCGACAGGATGGCCAGCTTTTCCGTTACCTTGACGATGGCCCGTTCGATGAACAGGCTGTCGATGCGGGCGGGATTTTCCAGCGCATCGGTCAGGCCGCGTCCGGGCTCAAGATCGAACGACAACGCGCCGACGCCGAAGTGAATGTCGAAATCCAGAAGGGCGGTTTTGCGATCGAACGTGTCTGCCGCCGCCCAGGCGAGCGAGCAGGCGACAGTTGATGCGCCAACGCCGCCGCGCGCGCCGATGACGGCGATGGTTGAGGTTTTGCTTTCGGGCTGAGCCTCTGGAACGGGCTCGCTCTTGGGCGCGAGGAACACGCTTTGCGCATTGTGCAGGGACTCGCGCATGACGTGATCGGCAACGGGCTTGAGCAGATAATCGTGAATGCCGGAGGCGAGCAGTTCGCGGTAGAGGTGGACGTCGTTGATGCCGCCCACCGCAATCACGATCGTGCCCGGTTCGCACACTTCGGCGAGCGCGTTGATATCGCCCAGCGGATCAGCGCACTCCGACAGATCGACCAGCAGGATCTGGGGCGAGGCGTTGACGGACAGGGCCTGCACCTGACTCTTATACACATCAGACG
>JAEZBH010000232.1 GCA_023427285.1 Pseudomonadota bacterium | reverse complement strand
CCGATTTTTTTGCCCGTTTTTCTGTGCCCGATCTTTTGTTGCCCGTGCGCCCCTCCGGCAAATCACAGGAAATTCCTGCAAAAACGGACAGCAGAGCGACGATTGCAGTTTTCTAGTCTGATTGTATTATCCCCCGGCAAGGAATACGCAGGGAGGGGGGATCACCATGGTCAGCACGAAGGTCGTGCTTCTGGGCTTCATGCTGGCGGCAAGCACAGCTGCTCATGGCCAAACGGCAGACAATGGCTGGCGCGCCGCCAATCAGGCGATGGGCAAGGCCATGGAGGCGAACGACGCCAAGGCCGCGCACCGCCACGGCCTTGAAGCGCTGCGCCTTTACATGAAAGCGGGCGCGCCCTCGGAACAGACGCTGGTGAACCTTGCCCTCAATGTGGCGGATATTTCGCTTGGCTCGCAAGCCGAGCTGGAAACCAGCATTCGCGAGATCAAAAAGGTTCTCGCGCATCTGGAGGCCAAGGGCCCGGCCACGGCCATGAACCGCCTTTATCTGCACAATGCGCTCATCACCTTGGGCAAGCACCATGGCAAATGGGATCAGGAGGTGCAGAACCATTACCTCGCCATCGTCAACACGTCGCAGCAGGCTTACGGCGAGAATCATCCCGCTGTCGCCTATGCCCACATCGAGTATGCCCGCTTCCTGCAACGGATGGTGACGCGCGGCATTGCGACAAAAAATCTGGAAGCCGCACAGAAGATTGCAGACGGCCTGGGGCCAGACAACACCAACCGCCCGGCAATTCTGCGTATGCTCGCCATGTATCATATGGAAGGGCGGCGCTACGCCAAAGCCATCGAGATACTGGAAGAGGCGCTGGGCTATGTGTCACCCGGCAATGAAAAGCAGGTGGAAACCTGGCGGCAGGTCATGGGCACGCTGGCGGCAGGCTATGCCCGTCGCGGGGAATGGCAAAAGGCCGATGCCACGGTTGCGCAGATCATCAGCAATACCAAAGAAAACAAAGAACCGATCATGCTGGTGAGCTGGACGCCGGACCCGCTTGAAGACTGGAATGAGCGCACCTTCGTCACCAGAGCAAGGGCGCATTTCGACATCGGCCCGGACGGGCGCGCCCTTAACATTCGCGGCGAGACCCTTGAAGGCAACCCGCAGTATGCCAGCTATGCGACAGAGGCGATGAAGAAATGGCGCTGGGTGCCGGTGATCCGCAACGGCAAGCCGGAGCCTTCGACGGGGCACTACATGACCTTCAACTCCAGCCGAGAACGCGAGGCGCGCACCGGCAGCCGCCTGCCATAAGTTCAGGAGAGTCGCGTCAGGCGGTGTGATCCAGCACCGCCCGCGTGACCGTGCCTGCCCGCAGCGCCGCGATGGCCTCCTCGAACTGCTCCAGCGGCCACACCTGTGAGACCTGCGACTCAAGATCGATCTGGCGCGTGCGGGCAAGCTCGATGAGGCGGGGATAGTCCTGCTCCGGCCGTGCGCCGCCGTTCATCACCGAAATGATCTCCCGCCCGCTCAGCATGGCATCCAGCCCCAGCGGCACGCTTGCCCCCGGCGATGTCATACCGACCAGCACCACGCGCCCGCCGCGCTTGACGGCCTGAAGGGCGGCCTCAATGGCCACGGGCGCGCCGCTGCACTCCACAACCACATCGATGGGCGCGGCCTCGGCCTGCAAGGCAGCCGCCAGCGCCTGCGCGCCCTGCCCGCGCTCGGCAAGCACGAAACGATCCGCGCCGAAGCTGCGGGCGACCGCTTCCTTGGCCGGATTGAGATCAACCGCCAGCACAGAGGCCCCGGCCAAACGCGCGCCCTGAATGGCATTGACGCCAATGCCGCCGACGCCGATGACGGCCACCCGATCGCCTGCGCGCACCCGCCCAAGGGTCTGTGCGGCGCAAAAGCCGGTGGAGACGGCACAGCCAATGAGCGCCGCCTGTTCCGGCGGCAGGTCTTGCGTGCGGTACGCTTGGGAGGCCTTCACCACGATTTCCCCGGCAAAGGAGGAAACGTTGGCGAAGGAGTAAACCGGCTGGCCCTCCAGCCGGAAAGGCTGGCCGGGCACGAAGCCCCACGTCTCATCGCAGTTGGCGGGCTCGTCGCGCTCGCACTCCCGGCAATGGCCGCAAGGGGTCTGGGTGCCAACCATGACGGCATCGCCAAGCGCCAGACCGGAGACGCCCTCGCCCAGTTCGGCAACCACGCCCGCCGCCTCGTGCCCCAGCACCACCGGCGTGCCGATCAGCCCGGAATCAATCATGTTGAGATCACTATGGCAGATGCCCGATGCCAGCACCCGCACTTTGACCTCGCCCTTGCCCGGTGCGCGCACTTCAAGACGGTTTGTCATGAACAGGCGCTGTCCGTTCCAGATAATGCCCCGCACCCGATCTCTCCCCATGTTCACCCCAACGCCCCCGCAAGGAAAAGGCCCGCGCCGGAAGACGCGGGCCTTGCTCAGAGTAGCTCCTCAAGGAGCGGTGAACATCTCCTCAAAGCGTCAGTAACGCACGCGGACGGTCAGACCATAGGTGCGCGGCTCGGCAAGGAAGTTGGCGAACAGCTGATTGGCGGCAAGGCCGAAAGCCTCCGCCTGCGCCGCGCTGTTGCTGCCCTGGAAGGGCGCGTTGAAACCCACCTGCTTGTAGTTCTTGTTCAGCAGGTTCTGGGCCCAGAGTTCCACGCCCCAGCGCCGTTCCTCCGCGTACAGGCCGACACGTGCGTTCACGATCATGTAAGCGTCCTGCGCCTTTTCAGGGAACAGGTCGGAGCCGGTGTTGTAGTCAGAGGCATAGCGGAAATCGGCATAGAACAGGGCGCTCATGCCGTTGCCGCCAATCTGGGGCGAATAGGCCAACGAGCCGGTCAGGACATACTTCGGCGCATTGGAAATGCGCTGGCCCGGCAGCAGGAACAACACCGGATCAAGCGGCACGCCGCTGGCCCCGCCCACCAGATCATTCCGGTATTTGGTATCGGCCAGCGTCAGACCTGCCGTGACGGTCAGATCAGTGGCAGGATAGGCTGCCGCCTCGATCTCGATACCCTTAGAGACCACGCCTGCCCGCACGTCATCGGAATTGCACGCGCCGGTCAGGGCCGAGGCGTCCCGGTCTGCCCCGCCAAGATCGGTGGAGCAGCTGTTAATGGTCTGCACGAAGTAGAACTGGCCGTTGAAGGTGTTGAGCTGGAAATTCTTGAAGCGCTGGTAGAAGGCCGCAACGTTCAGGTTGAAGCTTCTGCCGCCGTATTTCAGGCCCAGTTCGTAGGAATCGACCTTCTCGGGGTCGAACTTCAGGTTCTCGGCATTGGCGTTCGTCAGCGTCGCCCCCGGTCGGCCCAGCGCCGAGCGGTCAAGGTTGAAGCCGCCCGCCTTGTAGCCCTTGGCGTAGCTGGCATAGGTCATCAGGTTGCGGTTGAACTGGTAGGACAGCACGCCGGTGCCGGTCCATTCCTTGTCGGTACGCTCGGTATCGAGATTAAGGGCATTCAACTCAGACGTGCTGCCGCCCTGACAGCCCAGTGCAATGAGGCCGCCCGCCAACGCCTGCGCGGTTGCGTTCGCCGCCGGATCGCCGAACACCGGCGCGAGCGCCTCCTTGATGCGCGGGCAGAAGGTGTTGGAGTTGTCGAACGTGGCGCGCAGCTTCTTGGTCTCCTCGGTATAGCGCACGCCGACCGTCAGGCTGAGCTGATCGGTAATCTTGAAGACGTTGTGGGTGAACAGCGCCCAGTTCTCGCTGTCCTGCTTGAACAGCGGGTTCTCGTCGCCAACGTCATTCATGCTGCCCAGGAGGTTGAACGCCGTCAGAATGTTTGGCGCATGAGACCCGAGCAGGAAATTAAGCGTCGGCTCGAGCAGCGGCCCGGCGCATCCCGGTTGGCCCAGCGTCCGAAGCGCCTCCGGCAACAGGCGGCAGGATGCGAACTGGCCGTAATCGTTGCCGAACTTCAGGCGGTCCACCACGTCCAGAGATTCATCGGCGTAGTAGCCGCCAACCAGCCAGTCGACCCGGTCGTTGAAGGCATTGCCCTGAAGGCGAAGCTCTTGCGAGAAGGTCTTGAACTCGCGCCCGCTGCCCGCCTCGCGATAGAGGATATCGATGTTGGTGAAGTCGGTGTCGCCGTACAGCTCTGATTTGTAATCGCGGTACGCCGTAATCGAGGTCAGGTTGGCAAAACCCAGATCCCAGTCCGCCTGGAGCGACAGGCCCCAGTCCTTGGTCGGGCTGGCCGGCGCACGGCCTTCCGTGACCGCAATTTCACGATCGAACGTGTTGAAATTATAGCGCCCGCCAAGGCTCTCCAGCAGCGGCACGAAAGGATTGGGCCGGGTTTCCAGCGCGCCGGTCGTCGCATTGCGGTAGGTCTCGACCGTCGGCTGGAAGGTCGCGCCGCAGCAGTGTTCGTCATTCTTCGCGTAGTCGGCGATCAGGCGGACTTCCAGATTATCGCTCGGCGTGAAGAGCATCTGGCCGCGCAGCAGGTAGCGATCGCGGTCGTTCATCTCGATGCCAGTGACCGGATCTTTCAGGTAGCCGTCGCGCTTGGAATAAACCGCGTCAAGCCGGGCGGCCAGCGTCTCGGCCACGATCGGCCCGGTCACGTGACCGGCAAGACGCAGATAATCGTAATTGCCGTAGGTGAAGTCGGCACTCGCGCCCGGATCGAAGCTCGGCTTCTTGGTGATGACGTTGATCAGACCCGCCGAGGCGTTGCGACCGAACAGCGTGCCTTGCGGGCCGCGCAGCACCTCGATGCGCTCGATATCGCCCAGCTCGTTCAAACCCGCGCCATTGCGCACGCGGTAAACGCCGTCGATGAAGACGGCAACGGAGCTTTCAAGGCCGGGGTTGTCGCCCACCGTGCCGACGCCGCGAATACGCGCCGACGTGCTGGCCTCTGACGTGGTGGAGGACACCAGCAGCGAAGGCGCCAACTGGTTCAGCTGGCGAATATCGCTGACGCCCGAGCGCTCCAGACTTTCCGCGGTGACGGCCGAGACAGCCACCGGCACCTCTGACAGCGCCTGTGCGCGCCGTGTGGCGGTGACGATGATTGTATTCAGCTCCGCGCTCTGCGCGGCAGGCTCGGCGGCTGCCGGATCTTGCGCCGAAGCCTGTTGGGATTGCTGGGCAAATACTGGAAGACTAAAGCCAAGAACGCATACGGATGCCAGAAGAACACTCTTGCGCATTCTTTCCTCCCCGTTCCGGTGGTCTTTTCAACCGTTTGAAGCGTCGGTTCTTTTTGCTCCCCGACCGATCGCCCGTCCCAGCCTCTGCAACCCGTAAGGATATGTCAATCTGACCGGAAATCATTAACCATTGCCGCCAACAGGCGCATCGCCATGCCCGAAAACCGCAACGACGGGCGGGACCAAGACCACATCACCACATTGATTTTTATATATTTTCTACGAACAATGAGAAAGCGAAGCCGCGCCTGCTTGTCAGCAGAATCCCCCGGACATCGTTAACGATTAGAGTATATTTTCGAGCGTCGCCCCCCCTTCCCCCCCCTAAATAAGGGAGGTGAAGCAGGTCAGAATTGGCAGGTTGCCGGACCGCAACACCCCCATTTGCACCGTGCGGACCATTGCAGGTGGTCAGGCCCTCTGAGCGCACCATGTCTCACCGGGCGCGCTCTCCGCTCACCCACAATTATGCTGGCACACAGCAGAAACACGCGGCTATATGAGAGCCGAGTAGCGATACGCGTCCTTGTTGTTTTTAACTGGTTGAGGAACAGGATGGCCGCTGGCTCCCCGGATATTCCCGCAAACATGCCCCTGCGTTTTCAGGTGGGCGAGCGCACTCTTGCCGCCGTTTCACGCCGACTGGTGAGCAAGGGCTTCGATCTGGAAAGCCTGCTTGGCGATGCCGGGTTGCAACTGCCCCCCCTGCCCGCCAAAGCGGACGGCATGATGCTGCGCTCTCTGCCGGAGGCGCAGCTTGGCCCTGTATCTGCGCAGGCAGAGGGGCTGCTGGTTTACGTGCGCCAGCGTTACCCGCGCTATTATGCCAGCCTGTCAGGCACCTATGAGGGGTATCTTGGCGGCTTCTCAACCAAGTCCCGCTCGACGCTGAAGCGCAAGGTGCGCAAGTTCGAGCAGATGTCCGGCGGGCAACTGGACGTGCGCGCCTTCCGCACGCCCGGCGAGATGGACACCTTCTACACGCTGGCCAGGGCGGTCTCGCAAAAGACCTATCAGGAACGGCTGCTCGGTAGCGGCCTGCCCGAGGATGAGACCTTCCGCACGGCCATGCAAAAAAGCGCAGAGCGGGATGAGGCCCGGGGTTATCTCTTGTTCCTGAACGGCGAGCCGGTCAGCTACCTCTACACTCCTATCCAGAAAGGCTGCGTGATTTACGCCTACCTTGGATATGACCCGGCCATTGCCATGCACTCGCCAGGCACCGTGCTGCAACTTGAAGCGATGGAACGCCTTTTTGCCGAACAGCGCCACCGCTACTTCGACTTCACCGAAGGGGACGGCCAGCACAAGCGGCTGTTCTCGACGGGCTGCGTGGAGTGCATGGATGTTCTGCTGCTCCGCCCTACCGTGGCGAACCGGGTCCTGATTACAACACACCGGAATTTTCATGCCGGAGTGGAGGCACTGGGAAATGTGGCCGAGCGTTATGGGCTCAAAGCGCGGCTGAAGAAATGGCTGCGGGGGACACCATCAACGACAGAGGCCACCAATGGCGGAGCTGCGCTTACCGTCGCGCCTGATACACCGCAATCGCTTCAGGGTCTCCCTGCGGAAAGGCGGCGTAAGGGGAACAGCGGCCTGGTTGGCCAAGAAGATATATCCAATTGAAATATTTGACTTCTTTGCAACAGACATCAGCCACCTTCAAGGGCCGGGGCCAGCTTTTGACCATAGAATGATTGCGCTGCGCACTGCCGCCGACTGCCGGGCCTGCGATGCGGCATTGCTGGAGAGCCTTGGCCGATACAGCGGGCATAGCGTGCGCAGCATCGTGGCTTCGGGCGGCCGGGTCTATGCCCTGATTGAAGACGGCGAGCCAATGGCCCAACTCACCCTCGATCTTGTTGGCCCGATTGCCGTTGAAAACCCGATCCCGCTGAAGATCAGCCTGCCGGAGAACTCCGGCTTCCTCAACCATCTGCACACCTGGCCCGCATGGCGCAGGCATGGACTGGCGCAGCGGCTGATCCGCTCGGCGGTGCATGACCTGCAGCAGGAGCGCGTTACCAGGGTTTTCGCTTATGTCAGCGCCACCAATATCAGCTCGCAGAACGCCTTCCTCGCAACGGGCTGGCGGCGCAGCGGGCTGATGGTCACGGACCGCATCAGCCGCCTGCTCTACAGCGGGAAGGAGTTGGCCACACAGGGCATTGCCCTTGCCCCCCGCATTGCCCGCCCAAATTAAGTCAAAGAACTTATATCGAAAGTCGCCCGAAACACAGGGTGGGGCGCGCAGACTTCAGGCGCTTGGGCGCTCGGCCCGACGGGCTGAGGGCTTCGGCAGCGGGCGGCTCGTCCGGTGTGCCGGCCTGCGCTCATAGCGCAAGCCTGAGAGCAGCTGCTCTCCCATGCGGTGGGCGGTTCGCAGCAGATTGGGCGACAGCCGCGGCGTGGCCGCCGGTTGGCACAGCGATGCGGGATCAAGCCGGCTATACGTCTGCACCGTCAAGCCATTACCGGGGTCTGCCAGAAAAGCGCACAGCCGCTCGAACCGGTCCACCACCGTGCGATTGGCGCGCAACCGATCACGACTGAGCAGCTCAAAGCTATGAGAGACCAACGTGAAATACCGTTGGCCGCAGCCAACCGCATGGCGCAGCGCATCCCGCATTTCCCATGCGGACAGGGCGCAAAGCTGGGCATGACGGAAATGACCCGGGCGATCGGAAATGGAACTGACGGGAAATTCCACAACGCCGTGATGCAGGGTTGGCTCAACCGTATCCAACGGCAAGGAAATACGGGGCGCTTCTGCTCCATACCCTGGGTTGAAGCTGGTGTCGTAAGCGATGCCGAGGCTGGCCAGGGCCTGCAACGTGGTATCGCTTGCGCCGTAGTTGCCTGCCCGAAACGCCAGCGGCGCAGGCGCGCCTGCCGCCATCAGCAGCTCCCGCGCCATACCCAGCAACAGGCGCTGATCGTCATAGCTGAAATCACGAATGCTGGTGCCGCGCCGCCCATCCACCGGATCGACAGGCAAATACGGCAGCCATTCCGTATGGATGTGAAGCTGCACCTCGTGCCCCGCTTCCACAATGGGGGCAACGGCGCGCTTGATGAGGTCGAGCCCGAACACCTGTGCCGGCATGGGATCGATAAAGAACACGGCCTTCAGACCATAGGCGTCCAGTCGCTGGATCTGGTGCTGGATGCCGTACGAGCCCTGCCCGCACACGCCAAAGACGGATTCGCACAGATTGGAATAGCCCCCGAGGCCATGCACATGGCGCCCGACGGACAATTCCGTATCAACGGTAATCAAGACGTTCGTCATCAACCAACCACCCAGCGGGATCGGGACTACAAAAAAACGCCCAAGCAAAAAACAACAACAAGGGGGCGTTATACCAGCAATATTATAGCTTGAAACATCTAATCTTAGATTCGGGTACGCAAGAAACCAGGAATTTGAAAATCCCGTGAACGCGCAATCCCCTGAACGCGCGATGGTTCGACCCAGCTTCGCATACCCAGCGAAATGCGCCTGAGACAAAGCGCCCTTACAGACTGCCAGCCCGGTTGGGTTGCCAACAGGCCTGCAAGCCGCAGTCATAAAATACATAAAGGGGAAAAAAGTGGCGCACCCGACACGATTCGAACGTGTGGCCTTTGCCTTCGGAGGGCAACGCTCTATCCAGCTGAGCTACGGGTGCATCGCATAAGCGAACGGCAACCCGTTATCAGATGAATGCCCCCTCGGCCAAGCAGAAAGTTGCAGCGCCCTGCATTCTGCCAAAAACAATGAGGAAATACGCGCCAACGAACCCGTTTTGCCATGGCAACGCACGGGACCCGGACGACAGCCGCCGACGCCAGAGCCCCGACAGGCGGGCCTGCCGCGCCCTGGCATTCGGCCTTACTGTGTCTTATCGGCCTTCTTCGCGGCTTTGGGCGGCGGCGTGTAAGCCTCGAACTTGCCAAGGCCGCAGGTTGCGCCGGGCATTCCGCCGTCGGTGTCCAGCACGGTGATGGTGTCCACGCTGCACAGCTGGTCAATGGCGGTTTCGTAGCCGAACGCTCCCTCGAACCCAAGGCCGGGGCATTTGTATGGCAGCGTGTTCTTCCAGACCTTGCCACCCACCATGTAGAACAGGATGGTTTGATCGTTCACCACTTCCGTGTGGTCGATGCTGATGAGATTGATGCAATCCGTCGTCTGCGGCTGCCCACCGCCCGTCTTGGCCGGTGTGGATTGCGGGCCAGACGCAGTGCCCGAATTATTTGCCGTTGTTTCGGCACAGGCACCCAGTGCCAAAGGAAGAGCGATCAGAAATCCCAGATGAAGCTTCATCTTCTGAACTCCCAAGAATCGAGCGCATCGACCCCCATTCAAAAGGGTAGGTTCGCCCGACTGAACGGCGGCTGAATGTGGAATTTTCTGCAAATATTCAGCCTGCCGCCGCCTTTGCGGGGCAGATCTCTCGGGAGCCGGGAGGCAGGCGGAGATGGGGGCGGAGCAAGCCATCCGCCACCATCTCCAGACTTTTCTGATGCGCTGAGGCTTACTGCGTATCGGCAGACGCGCCGGTCTCGCCAGCTTTGTCAGCCTTTTTCTTGCCCTTGGGCGGCGGGGTATAGGCTTCGAACTTGCCCAACCCGCAGCTTGCGCCCGGCAGACGCGCCGTGGTGTCGAGCACGGTGATGGTGTCGATGCTGCACAGACGGTTGATCGAGGTCTTGTGGCTGAACGCCTTCTCGAAACCGAGCCGCGGGCACTTGTACGGCAGGGTGTTTTTCCAGACCTTGCCGCCCTTCATGTGAAACAGGATGGTCTGGTCATCGACCACTTCGGACCGGTCGATACGGATAAGGTCGATACAGTCCGTCGTTGCGGGCTTCGCACTTGCCGCAGCTGCGGGCGTGGATTGCGAACCGGACGTGCTACCCGAGTTACCGGCCGTTGCAGCGCAGGCACCCAGCGCGAATGGAATGGCGACCAGAAATCCCAAATGCCGCTTCTCCATGAAAACTCCCCTTCAGCGAACTCATTGGTAATATTCTAAAAAAAGCTACGCCTGAGTAACTGAACACTGGCTGAACACGCAACTGCGCGTGGATTGCATCAGCGTGCCGCCGCCTTCCCCCGGCTGCGCTTTCGCGCCGGCACAGGCAGCGCCGGGCCGCCATAGGCAGGCTTTTCCGGCCACTCGCACAGATCCGCAATGGGGCAGGCTCCGCACGTAGGGCCACGCGCCTTGCACACGTAACGCCCATGCAGGATCAGCCAGTGGTGGGCATGGCGTCGGTAAGGCTGCGGCAGCACCTTCATCAAACCCAGCTCGACCGCCAGCGGCGTCTTGCCCGGCGCAAGGCCGGTGCGATTGGACACGCGAAAGATGTGGGTATCCACCGCGCAGGTCTCCTCGCCGAACGCCACGTTCAGCACCAC
>JAEZBH010000037.1 GCA_023427285.1 Pseudomonadota bacterium | reverse complement strand
CGTACACCGAGCCATCCGGGCCGATGGCGACGTCCCACGGCTCGTTGAAGGAGCCATCGGGGATCGCACCGGCGTTGCTGTCGCCAAAAACGCCCCAGGTGTGCAGGACTGTGCCATCCGCAGCGAGGTGCTGGATGCGGTGATTGCGCGAGTCTGCCACGTAGAGCGTGCCATCGGGGGCAGCACGCAGCCCGCGCGGCGCATTAAACTGCCCAGGCTCGGCGCCAGTGCTGCCGATTACATGTTCTGGGGCCAGCGCGATCAACTGCTCGGCGTAGGGGTCCGACTGGGCCGGGTCGAGCACGACCGGGGAAGCGCCGTAATCCCAAATCTGGGAGACGATGTCTTTGCGAATGTAGACGCGCATGCGGGCGGCGGGGCTCCACGTCTCCAGACTGAGCGGGCCGGTTTGGTTGGTCAGGCGGGCATACTCTCTGAAGTCGCGGTTCAGCCAGATGTCGAACACGGCCTTGCGCATCTCTGGATCACTGATTGCGTGCCAGATGCGCTTGAAGCTGAAAGGATCATTCTGGCCGGGTGGGGGAGGGGTGAGCGATTCATTGAACAACCGGTAGTAATCCTGGTTAGGCCACCACAGGCGGATGTAGTCATACTGGATGAAGTTTTCTTGCACAATCGGATCGATCTTGCCGTACACGTCTTCCCCGGCGACGATGACCGCGAAATCGCGCAGGTCGCGGGTGGGGTTGCTCTGGAACCAGCGATGGTTGGGGTAGTCGCGCAGGTACCACCAGTAGGGATAGAGCATGTCGGAGGAATAAGCCACCTGGATGTTCTTGCCGCCTACCGTGCGCTGCGAGATCTCTTCGATCTGCTGGAGCACCTGTTTGGGCCCAGGTGCGGCGTGTGCGTACACCAGATATTCATTCGCGTAGTCGTAATTGATGAACGAGGACTGATAGGCGGTGCGGGCGGTAAGGATCGAGAGCAGGACAAAGAATGCTACCATTGCCAGCCGGAAAATCTGCGGGATGCGCCAACTGCGCAGAAGGTAGATGATCCCGGCGAGGCTGCCGAGGGCTGCGATAGAGGCAATCACAAAGGTATTGGTCACCTCAAGCTGCTCCAGCGTGCTGCCCGAGAAGGGGCGCGTGACGCCGAGGAGCGCGCCAGAGGCCCGGCTGAAGCTGATCATGAACACCGGGAAGAGCAGCACGGCCAGGATGCCGTTGGCGTTGGCAATGCGCCGCCAGTCGGTGGTGTCGATCAGGTAGCCAATGCCCCAGGCTGAGGCGAGCAGGAAGCCCATCGTCACGTGCACGGTCAGCCAGGGCATGCGCTCGCCGGCAAAGCTGTAAGCGATCAGGCTGGTGATGCCCCAGTAGAGGAACAGCGCCAGCACCGGCATTGGCTGCGGCTCGGCATAGAAGCGGGCAGCTTTTACATCTTCGTCCAGCTCTGGGTCGAACTCTTCGGGAAGGGGAGCGGGGTCATCTACCGCCGCCAGCCCGGTCACCGGCACCTCTTCTGGGGTCGTTTCTGCTTCTACGGCGGGCTCGGTTTTTTCCATGCGTGGTGAGAAAGCCGGGGCAAAGCCGGGGAAATGCCAGAACTTCCAATACAGCGCGCCCAGGTTCGCCGCCAGGAGGGCGCCAAAGTAGGCCAGATACTCGTAGATGGGCATTTGCAGCAGCGCGTAGTAGTAGCGGGGCTGTGTGCCGCGCTCCACTTCCTGCTGGGAAGCCCAGTAGCCCAGCGAGCCGACCAGCCCAGTCCAGAAGCCAAAGGTGTTGGTGAAGAAGGTGGTGTAGAAAATGGTGAAGATCGCGTAGAACATCAGCGCGTTTTGCAGCCAAAGCATCGGGTTCCACAAAATGCCGATGGCAGCGCCGATGATGAAGAACAGCGCGACAAAACCGCCGGTAACCCACATGGTGGTTGTGTTGTTGTAATCAATGGGGTTCAGGCCGATCATGGTGACTGGCAGGGGGGCCAGCATTGGCAAGATCAGGCTGACAATAATCACCAGAAGCGAAAACGACCGCATGCGCTTGAGCTGCCCCCAGCCGATATCACTGATAATGGTGAGCAGGCCAAAGGCCGCCAGGGCAAGCGCGCCCGCGATCGCGATGATCTCGCCATACAGGCGCAGATGGGCCGGGTCGGTATGGGAAGTGGGGGCGGGAGTAGGAGAAGGCGATTCCGCAGCCGGTTCTGCTGAGAGGGTTTCGGCCGCGGGAGTCTCGCCAGCCACATCGGCTTTGTAAATGGCTAAGCCAAGCGCCACCAGCACCAGCGCCATAGCGCCGATCATCGCGTACATAAAGCGGTTGAAGCGCCCGGGGTTTTTTCGTTCGGCGCGGCGTACTTCCATAATGAACATAAAGAACAGGAAGATGAGCGCCTGGGCAGTATAAATGAAGGCGGTCTCCTTCACAATGAAGTGCATCACCGTGGCAAGGGTCACCAGGAACATGCTCAGGCGGTCGCCGGTCTCTAGATAGCGCAGCATGCCGTACAGCAGCACCACGCCGATTAATTCAATGAAGGCCTCGTTGCGCGTATAGCGCCCGTAGAACAACATATACGGCGAGATAAGGAACAGCAGCCCGGCGATCAGCGCGCCGGTGCGGCCCAGGTAGCGGCGGAAGGCAAAGATGAGGAAGACGATGGCGGCAACGCTGAACGTGGCGGCTGGGATGCGGGAGGTGAAGTCGTTGTCGCCGAAGAGGAAGTAGGAGAAGGCCACCACGTGGAACTGGAACGGCCCATGGGTAACCGGGTCATGGCGGTATCCCTTGCCCTGATAGAGGTCATAGGACGGGACGACGTGATTGACCTCGTCGTGGCTCATAACACGCTCACCCAGCATGGCAAACCGGCTGAGGATTGCAAAGGCAATTACCAGCGCAATGAGCAGGTTCTGGAGGGTGAAAAACTTGCGGGGGTCCCCAATGATAGGGCGGTCTAACCAGGCAGGGGAGGGAGTATGGGTTGCCATAGATTGTGGAACGGTCGGCCTCTCGCAGAGTTGGTGATTGTTTACACAACACGGTGACTATAACGTAAACCGAATTTTCTTGCAAGGCTGGCTCTACTGGTTGAATTTGGTGTTCTCGCCGCGGGTGACTCAGGCACCCGCGGCGAGAACACCAAATTCAGGCGGGGAATTTTCTCTGGTACAATACGCGTGGAGCTGTAATTTGAGAAACCGAAGTATCTTCATTCCCCTTCGCTGGATCTCTGTTTTCCTGATCTTCCTGGCGGTGCTGCTGACCGTACTGAACCTGGTGCGATACAGCCGTATCCGCTCGAATTTCCCCACGGGGTCCGTAATCGCCGGTGTGCCGGTGGGCGGGCTGACCCAGCAGGCCGCCGCAGCGCGTTTGCAGCAGGCGTACACCGCTATCCCCGTTGAAGTGCGCTACCGTGACGCGATTATCCAGATCCGTCCGTCGGTGATTGGATTTGAGCTGGACATACCGGCCATGCTGGCCGCCGCCGACATCGAGCGCTTGAAGCAGCCCTTCTGGGGTGGGTTTTGGGATTTCCTGTGGAACCGCATGCCCACACCCGAAGAGATTCCGCTGCGCGCTACGTATTCTGAGGAGCGGCTGCGCATCTTCTTGCAGGATGAAATTGCCGCGCGCTACGATCAAACACCCTCGGCGGCCCTGCCGCTGCCCGGCAGCACCAGCTTTACCGCGGGCCGCGCCGGTACGGTACTGGATATCGACCGCGCGGTAACGATGATCGATATTGCCCTGCGCTCGCCCAATCAGCGCATTGTGAACCTTTCCTTTAACAAGATTTCGCCACCACGCCCATCGATGCAGAACCTGCACATTCTGCTCCAGCAGATGATTGAAGAGACGGGCTACGATGGGTTAATCGAGATTTACATCAACGACTTGCAGAACGGGCAGGAAATCCATTTTGCAAACGATGCCGGTTCCCTCGTGCCGCCAGATATCGCCTTTACCGCAGCCAGCACGATGAAAATTCCGATTATGACCTCGGTGATGCGCCGTACCACAGAGCCGATGCCGGATGATATTGAAGAGGCCATCCGCGAGATGATCGAGCAGTCATACAACGACCCGGCGGACCTGCTGATGGAAACGGTGATGGACGGCAACCTGGGGCCGCTGGAAGTAACTGAAGATTTGACCCAGCTCGGCCTGCCGAACACCTTCCTGGCGGGGTATTTTTACCCTGGCGCGCCGCTGCTCAAGCGCATTGCCACGCCTGCCAACGGCCGAGCCGACGTTACGGCTGGGCCAGATGCCTACAACCAGACAACCGCCGCAGAGATGGGCATGCTGCTGGAAGACATCTACCGCTGCTCGGAAAACGGCGGCGGAACGTTCGCAGCGGCCTTCCCCGGCGAGATCACGCAGAGCGAATGCCGGGCGATGATCGGCTATCTGGTGGAAAACAAGATCGCCGTGCTGCTGCAAGCGGGTTTGCCCGAGGGCACGCGTATCGCGCACAAGCACGGCTGGATCATTGAGAACGATGGCCTGATGCACACGATCGCCGACGTGGGGTTGGTGTACACCCCCGGCGGCAACTACGTGATCACACTGTTTATGTATCACCCGGTGCAGATGGTGTTCGACCCGGCCAACCGGATGGCGGCAGAGATCTCGCAGGCGGTGTACAACTACTTCAATTTGCCAGGCGGGGAGTAATTGATCTCATTATAAAATCATTTGAGAAAACTACGCCTCTTCGCAACCTTGTCGCAGGGGCGCAGCTATACGGTCCAACCCGGCTGGCAGGCCAATACAAGCGCTGTGCCTCTGCGACAAAGTTGCGAAAAGGTTAAATGCCTATGCCCACAATCCGGTTACCTGGCGCAGCCTCTCCAGCATCTCCTTGGGTGTCATGTCGAGGATGGCGCAGATTTCGTCTTGCAGCGCCAGGAGGAAGGGCTGGGCGGCGTCAATCTCCGCTGCGGACTGCGGGTAGCGGCCTTTGAGCGCGGCGGCGCGCTCGGTGATGGAAACCAGGGTGCTGCCCTCCGCCAGCTTGTCGGCAAAGTGCACCAGGCGCTGCTCCCAGGTGTGCGGACGTTTTGGGTCGTCTTCGCTCTGGTAGAGCATATGGCGAGCCGCGATTTCGGCCAGCTCGGCCTGCCCGCGCTCCAGCAGGCGGTCTCGCGCCAGGTCGGCGTGGTCCACGTACGTTCCCCGCTCTTTGCTCAGGCGGATGGATTCGAGCTTGGCGATGTCGTGCAGCAGCCCGCCGCGGTGGGTGAGGATGGGGTCGACCGCCTGGCCTTTCTGGGCGAGCCATAGCGCCAGGTGATAGGCGACCACCGAGGCAAGCTGGAGGTGGGCAATGACGTTGTACGGCGTTCCCGCGCTCTCCAGCCAGGCCAGGCAGGTGGCTACGTCGGGCAGGGTGAGCCGCGAGAGCGCGCGCGGAAAATTGCCCATGTGATGGATTTCCGCGTCGTGCAGCGGTATGCCACCCGGGGGTGCGAGGAAGCCAG
>JAEZBH010000027.1 GCA_023427285.1 Pseudomonadota bacterium | reverse complement strand
CCATAGGTCAGCGCGGCAAGGCCAATGCGCTCGTGGTTCAGCTGCTCGGCGATCAACTGCCAGCCGCCGTTTTCCCGACCGATGATGCTGGACGCTGGAACTCGCACGTTCTCGTAGTAGGTCACGTTGGTGCGGACATCGCCCACGGTCCAGATCGGCGTGACGGAAAAGCCCGGCAGTCTGGTGTCCATCATGAAGATGGTGATGCCCTTGTGCTTGGGCGCACTTGGATCGGTTCGGGCCGCAAGAAACACGTAGTCTGCGCCCTCAGCCCCGCTGGTGAACACCTTCTGACCGTTGATGATGAAATCATCGCCGTCTCGCACCGCGCGGGTCTTGAGCGAGGCGAGATCAGAGCCCGCCCCCGGCTCGGTGTAGCCAATGGCAAAAATCAGATCGCCCGTGGCGATGCGGGGGAGAATGTCCCGCTTTTGCTCCTCGCTCCCCAGCCGCATCAGAGCGGGACCCACCGTGTTCACGGTCACGAACGGATAGGGAGCCTCTGCCAGCACCAGCTCTTCCAGCAGAATTTTCTGCATGCTCGGGTCGAGCCCGCGCCCGCCGTATTCAACCGGCCAGCCCGGCGTCAGCCAGCCGTCGCGCCCCATCTGGCGGATCACGTCCCGGTAGACAGGCCCGCCCTCGTTGCCAATCGTCGCCTTGCGGATTTCGTCTGTCATCAATCCTTGCAGATAGGCCCGGAACTCCGCCCGCAGCGCCTTCTGTTCAGCACTCGCCTCAACGTACATCTCAACTCTCCTGGACAAATGGCGCAAAACCGAGCCGCGCCAGCGCCTCCCCCGTCAGCGGCACGTAACGCCCCGCCTCAGGGTCGGCGATGAACAGCGGGTCGCCGCCGCACAGCTCCGGCGCATATCCGGGTCGCTGCAAATCGACCTTGCGCAGCTTGAAGGTCGTCGTCATGTCCGCCGTGCCCGATAAGCGCACGAACACCGGCACGGCGTAATTCGCCAACCGTTCACTGGCGTAGCGATAGAAGCCTTCAGCATCGAAACGAGACGGATCGGCATAGGTCAGCGCGACCATGCCGGCGCGCCCTTCCGTCTCGGGAACCTTGACGCCGTAAACGTTGACCACTTCCGGGCCGGTGAAACCGCCCAGCACGGCCTCGACCTCGTCTGTGGAAACATTCTCGCTTTTCCAGCGGAAGGTGTTGCCGATGCGATCGACGAAATAGAAATAATCTTCCTCGTCGAAGCGGATGAGATCGCCCGAGCGGAACCACACATCCCCCTCACGGAACACGTTGCGCATCAGCTTCTGCTCGGTCGCCTCAGGCGAGGTGTAACCCTCGAAATAACCGGCAACGCCGGTGCCCCCCAGCACCTCGGCAATAATCTCGGCCACCTCGCCAACCTTGGCTTCCACCACACGGCCCTGTTCGTCCCGTATGTGCTCGCCATTCTCCACGTCATAGCGAATGAAGCGCATATTGGTGTGCTCGGGGTACGGCACGCGGCCAACCGAGCCCGGCTTGTTGTCAACGTTGGTGATGCCGTAATTGGCCTCCGTGCTGCCTAGCCCCTCAAAGACGCCCGAAACGCCGAAGCGCTTGGTGAACCGCTTCCAGGGTTCCGTTCTCAGTCCGGCCCCGGCCATCACACGCAGGGTGTTGTCGGCATCGTCCGGCTGCTCCGGTGCATTCAGTAGATAACGGCAGATCTCGCCAATATAGTAAAAGGCGGTGACCTTGTGGCGACGAACATCCGGCCAGAAACCGCTCGTCGAGAATTTGCGGCGCAGCACGAACGGAATTCCCGAGGCCAGCGCGACAGAGGGCACCACCATGCCGCCAGCGCCGTGATAGAGCGGCAGCACGCAGTAGAATACGTCGCCCTCCCCGATCTCCATCAGGCCGCTCATCATCTCGCCGGAGTTCATGAACCGCAGGTGGCTCATCTTGGCGGCCTTCGGCAGCCCGGTCGTGCCGGAGGTAAAAATCAAATAGAGCGGATCCGCCATCGTGATCCCGGCCCGCAGCGCGCGGTCAGGGTTGGCATCGCTCTTCCCGGCCATGGCGGCGTTGAAGTCTTCCGCGCCCGGCAGTTCAGGTGGCTGACGGCCCTCTTCGGTCTGCACCCAGACCAACGGCGGCCTCTGCTCCGGCGCAAGGTCCGCAACCGCCGCGGCAAGCTCCCCATCCACGATGAGCGCCTGCGCGTTCACCTGCTTCAGCGCGTGGGCCAGGACGTGGCCGGCGGCGGAGGTATTGATCAGCGCAGTCACCACGCCGATTTTGGACAGCCCAAGCCAGATGATGAGGAAATCGGGCCGGTTGAGCATCATCAGCGCAAGCACGTCGCCCCGCTTGAAGCCTGCCGCCAGCGCCGCATGAGCCACCCGGTTGGCGCGGGCATTGGCCTGCGCGAACGTGAGTTTTTCCTCTTCAAAAATAATGAACGGCGTGTCCGCGTGATCGCCCGCACGTTCTTCCAGCCGGTCCGGCACGGTGTATTCCAGATCGCGCGCGAAGCCGGAAACCCGTCTGGCGCCACGCATGATCCGGGCCATAGACTCTTCCCGGCTTGGCGCGATCCATTCATCATCCATCACAGGTCTCGCCTGCACTGGCGTGCTTTCGGACAAAGTCGAGGACTGCCCCGAGAAACGCGTCATTGTCATCACCTGCAACCATATGCCTTGCCTCTGGAATTTCCGCGATTTCCGCCGTCGGCAGCAACTCGCGGAAATGCTGGAGAGAGGCCTTTGAAACCACTTCGCTCTTGCCGCCGCGCACCATCAGCACCGGGGCCGAGATGCGGCGCAGCGCAACACCCAACCGCGCGTTGATTTCCGTTGGATTCCAGTCGTCACGCGGGGCCACAAACGCCGGGTCCCAGCGCCAGTAGTACCGGCCGTCCTCGCCCTGGCGTAGGTTGCGTGCCAGCCCGCCCAAAGACCGGGGCCGCGGCCGGTGCGGCAGGTAGGCCGCA
>JAEZBH010000517.1 GCA_023427285.1 Pseudomonadota bacterium | reverse complement strand
AGTTCGTCGTAGGCGACTACGTTGTCTATCCCAAGCATGGCGTGGGCCGGGTTGTTGAGCTTGAGGCGACTGAAGTGGCCGGCACGCAGCTCGAGCTTTATGTGATCCGCTTCGAGAAAGAGCGGATGACCCTGCGGGTTCCGATGAACAAGGCCGAAGCCGTTGGCATGCGCAAGCTCTCCAGCCAGGCGACTTTGCAGGAAGCTCTGATTACCCTAAAGGGCAAGCCGCGCATCAAGCGGACCATGTGGTCGCGCCGCGCGCAGGAATACGAAGCCAAGATCAACTCGGGCGATCTGGTTTCCATCGCTGAGGTGGTGCGCGATCTGCACCGTGCCGACGATCAGCCGGAACAGTCCTACTCCGAGCGTCAGATTTACGAAGCGGCGATCAGCCGTTTGGCCCGCGAGCTGGCCGCGATGGAAAACATCGATGAGCAAAGCGCGCAGGACAAGATCCACAAGGTGCTCAAAGCAGCCTGATCCCTGCTCAAGATTCTTTGCGAGAACGGCCGCCCTCCCTCAAGGGCGGCCGTGTTCGTTTGGGGGGGCTCACCAGTGACTCTGGCCTGATTGTTTTGGAATCAAGCAGAAAGAAACCGTAACGGCCTTACTCGCCGCTTTGGTCGGATCGGCATATCTCGTTGTGTGGCTGGCCGAAGATGCACCGGATCTGGGCATTCTTCGGCGGCCTCGGGCTGATTTCTCTCCAAAGGGTGTTGGAATGAACAAGACGTTACTGGCCGCCTTGGTGGCGGCACCGCTGTTGACCGTAAATGTGGCCGCAAGCGTGACGGGTGCGGCCCATGCCCACCAGGCTGCCGCCCAACAGGCTGCTCCCCAGAACAACGCGACCTGGGCCAAGCTGGACGTGCCGAGCGGCACTTATGTGCTCGACCCGACCCATGCCAGCATTGTCTGGAAGGTCAATCATATGGGCCTGTCCAACTACACGGCCCGCTTCACCAAGTTCGATGCCACGCTGAACTTCGATGCAGCCGCGCCGCAGAACAGCACGCTGACGGTCACTATTGATCCCAGGTCCGTGCGCACCGACTATCCCTTCCCGAAGCAGGAGGACTTCGATGCCAAGATTGCGGGCGAGGCTTTCCTGAACTCCGCTCAACATCCTGAGATCAAGTTCGTCTCCACCAAGGTTGAGCGCCTGACCGAGACAACCGGCAAGGTTTACGGCAACCTGACGCTAAATGGCGTCACCAAACCGATCTCGCTGGATGTCACGCTGAACGGGGCAAAGACCCATCCGATGCGCGGCGGCGGCGCGCTTGGCTTTTCCGCCGCCACAAGTTTTAATCGCTCTGACTTCGGCGTGAAGAATCTGGTGCCGGTGGTGGGAGACGAGGTGACCGTGCTGATCGAGGCGGAATTCCTCGAAAAGAAGTAGGCGGCCCTCGACGTATTGAAGCTGGAAGGGGCGGATATGAGCCGATACTCAACGGTTGCGGTGATTTTGCACTGGCTGATCGCCGTGGCGGTGGTTGCCCTGCTGATTGCGGGCTTCTGGATGGGAGATGCCATCAAGAAGCCGGAAACGCAGGCGCTGGCCTTTGAGGTCTTCCAGCTTCACAAGTCTTTGGGCCTGAGCGTGCTCGTGCTGACGGTGGTGCGGCTGCTGTGGCGATTGGGCCATCCGGCCCCGGCGCTGCCGGAGGCCATGCCCGGCTGGCAGCGGACTGCGGCGCACGCCACGGCGTGGGGCTTTTATATCATTCTGCTGGCCCTGCCGCTGTCGGGCTGGGTGATCGTCTCGACCAGTCCGTTCGGGTTGCCGACCATGTGGTTCGGCCTGTTCGAATGGCCCCACATCACGCAGCTGACCAACGCGGCCAACAGCTTGCAGATCAACGGCGCGGCCGAAGAGGTTCATGAGCTGCTTGCCTGGGGCACGGTCGGGCTGCTGGTGCTCCATGTCGGCGGGGCGCTCAAGCATCATTTCTACAATCGCGACGATGTAATGGCCCGCATGATCCCGTGGTTGGGGCGTTAAAGTCATCAGCCATACGTCGGCGTGGTTTACGGGTGCGGTCGGGGCCGGATCAGGGAGGAGGCACCATGTTCAAGGCATCGCTTTTCAAACCATCGGTTTTCCTGCCCGCTGCCGGCGTGCTTCTGGCGGTCGGCCTGAGCTTTCCCGAGCGTGCCGAGGCGCGGACCTGGGTGGTGAGCGGCGGCGACAGCAGCATCAGCTTCAGCGGGCAGCATGTGGGCAATACCTTTAATGGCCGCTTCGCGTCATGGCTTGCGAACATCGAGTTCGATCCGATCAAGCCGGAGATGTCGAAGGTGATGGTCACGATCGATCTCGCCTCCGCCACCACCGGCAACGCCATGTACGACAAGACCTTGAAGACCGCTGACTGGTTCGACGTCGCCAAAACGCCGCAGGCCAGGTTCGTCACCACCAGCATTTCAAGGGGCGGGGCGCATGCCTATGTGGCGGACGGTCAGCTGACCATTCGCGGCAAGACCGTGCCGGTGAAGATGCCGTTCACGCTGGTGATAACGGGGAACACCGCCACCATGCATGGCAAGGTGACGCTGAACCGCACGGACTGGGGGATCGGCAGCGGCTCGGACCCCAAGGGCGAATGGGTGTCGTTGTCCATTCCGGTGCAGGTGAAGGTGACCGCAACGGCCAAGGAGCCCGGCCGGCCGCTCAAGCCCTAATATAAAAACATCGGCATGCCTTCGACCGAGGAGATCTTGGCGCGGTAGGTGGCGGGATCGTACAGCCGGGCAACGTCCAGCTTCTTGATCTGCTGGAGCACGGTGTTGATGGGCACGTGCTCGTAATTGCCGTCCCGCAGGGCGACCAGCCGCCCGGTCTCGCCGCGCTCGATCAGCTGCACCGCCAGCGTGCCGAAGGCAAAGCCGACCATGCGGTCAAGCGCGTCAGGCGCACCGGCGCGCATCAGGTAGGCCAATTCCTGCACCACGGTGCCAACGCCGCTTTTCGCCTCGATCTGGCGGGCGAGGCGCTGGCCGACGCCGATGGGGTTGCGCTGGGTGCTGGAGCGGGACATCTCGTCCTCGCCCTCTGCCTCGCTGGCCAGCTTCGCGCCTTCGGAGATCACCAGCACCGAATAGTTCTCAGGGCTTGCCTCGCGATCAGCGACAAGCTGGGCGATGAGCTGGTCTTCCCTCACCGGCACTTCGGCAATGGCGATGCGGTCCGCCTGAGCAAGGAAGCCTGACAGAAGCGCGGTCTCGCCGCTGCGGCGGCCGAACAGCTCGATGACGGCGATGCGCTCATGGCTTGCCGAGGTGGTGCGCAGCGCGTTGATGGCGGTCACCGAACGGCTGATGGCGGTGGAAAAGCCGATGCAGTAGTCCGTGCCGAAGACGTCGTTGTCCATGGTTTTGGGAATGGCGATGACCGGCACGCCAAGGCTCGACAGGTAGGCCGAGAAGCGCAGCGTGCCATCGCCGCCCAGCGTAATCATCACGTCGATGCCCAGCGCGTCGAGCACGGCGCGCACATGCTCGGTGCGGTCGCCCTCAGGGCGGGTGCGCGGATCGGTGCGCGAGGTGTGCAGAATGGTGCCGCCCTGCTGGTCGATGCCGCGCACGCGGGCCGGGGTCAGCTCGATGCAGCCGTTGTCGCGGGTCATGTCGAGCATGTCGGGGTCGATGGCGAGCGGCCCCATCCAGCCGCGCAGGAAGCCGGTGACGGCCCATCCGCGTTCCGCTGCTCCGTCAACAATCGCCTTGATGCACGGGTTGAGACCCGGAACG
Source organism: Pseudomonadota bacterium (assembly GCA_023427285.1). GTDB lineage: Bacteria > Pseudomonadota > Alphaproteobacteria > Sphingomonadales > Sphingomonadaceae > Pedomonas. The sequence continues at coordinate 2,899 of JAEZBH010000517.1, read as the reverse complement.
TCGCCGCCACCTGTCAGAATACCGATACGCATGCCTGTTTCCCTCATCGTTCGAGCGTTAATATAACGGCGAAATTCATGTTTACACTGGCGCTTCTTGCCCCATCTTCCAAGGCGCGGCGGTGATCGCTGGAACAGGAGAACTTTTCCATGGATGTGGCAACGCTCAGGAAGGCTTATGTGGATGGAAGCTGGGTGGATGGCGCAAAGCGCTTCCCCGTGCTCAATCCAGCCAATGGCGATGTGCTGGCGTATGTGCCCGACCTTGGGGCCGAGGAAACCACTCAGGCGATCGAGGCGGCGCACCGGGCGCTGCCGGGCTGGGCGGCCAAGACCGCCAAGGAGCGCTCGCACATTCTGCGGCGCTGGTATGATCTCATCATCGCCAATACCGAAAGCCTTGCACGGCTGATGACCGCCGAGCAGGGCAAGCCGCTGGCCGAAAGCCGGGGCGAGGTGGCGTATGGGGCCGCGTTCATCGAGTGGTTCGCAGAAGAGGCCAAGCGCACTTACGGCGACGTTATTCCCGCAACGGCGAGGAACAAGCGCTTCCTGACCTTCCGCCAGCCGATCGGCGTGGTGGCGGCAATCACGCCGTGGAATTTCCCCATCGCCATGATTACCCGCAAGGCTGGCCCTGCGCTGGCGGCAGGCTGCACCATGGTGCTGAAGCCGCCCGCCGAGACGCCGCTGTGCTCTCTGGAACTGGCGCGGCTGGCCGAGGAAGCGGGCGTGCCGCCGGGCGTGCTGAACATCGTGACCACGCGGGATTCAAAAACCGTGGGGCGCGTGCTGTGCGAGAGCCCGCTGGTCAAGGCGCTGTCGTTCACCGGCTCCACCGAAGTTGGCAAGATCCTCTACAAACAGTGCGCGGACACGGTGAAGAAACTGGGTCTGGAGCTGGGCGGCAACGCGCCGCTAATCGTGTTTGACGATGCGGATCTCGATCAGGCGGTGGAGGGCGCGCTGGCCAGCAAATACCGCAACGCCGGGCAGACGTGCGTCTGCGCCAATCGCATTCTGGTGCAAAGCGGGATTTATGACGCCTTTGCCAAGGCGCTGGCCGGGAAGGTTGCGCAAATGAAGGTGGGCGACGGCAACGATGAGGGCGTGTCGGTTGGCCCGCTTATTACCGAGGACGCGGTGGAGAAGGTGGAGCGTCTGGTCGAGAACGCGCTGAAGGGCGGGGCCAAGGCCATTGTCGGCGGTGCGCGCGCGCCCATGGGCGGGCTGTTCTACCAGCCGACCGTGCTGACGGACGTGACCGAGGACATGGACCTGTTCGTTGAGGAAATTTTCGGACCCGTTGCGCCGCTGTTCCGCTTCGAGACGGAGGAGGAGGGCATCCGCCTTGCCAACAACACCCAGTACGGTCTGGCCAGCTACATTTTCACCCGCGACGTGAACCGGGTGATCCGCGTGAGCGAGGCGCTGGAATACGGCATGGTTGGCGTGAACGACGGCATTTTGTCGTCCGAAGTGGTGCCGTTCGGCGGCGTCAAGGAATCCGGCCTTGGCCGCGAAGGCGGGCATGAGGGCATGGAGGAGTTCCTCGAGACCAAATACATCTGCCTCGGCGGGATCGACCGTTAGGCCGCTCTTACTGCAAGGTGGGCGCGCAGCACTGCCGAAAATCCGTCTCCAACCGCGTGCGATGGGCGGCGTTCAGGGCATGGCACCTTGGACCCGTCCGTTCGTTGCCAGTGGTACCTGAAAGCAGCTTCCAACCGGGAGGAGACGGATCATGGCAATGCGGGAATTGATGCCTCGGGGACGTGGGCGCGGGCGTGGACGCGGCGGCGGTATGGGCAGCCTGATGGGGCCGGGCGATATGGTCAGCCCTATGCTCAACCTGCGTCAGGAAATCGAGACACTGTTCGATGATATGATGCGCGGCAGCCTGTCGCCGTTCACAGGGGCGCCCCCTGCACGCATGGGCGGCAGCGAGCAGCGCGTCATGACGTGGCCGAACATCGAGATCACCCAGAACGAGAACGAGATCTCCATTCACGCCGACGTTCCCGGCCTGAGCGAGGACGACGTGGAGCTGACGATCGAGGATGGCGTGCTTACCATCCGCGGCGAGAAGAAAATGGAGTCCGAGAATCAGGAGCGCGGCTATTCCGAGCGCTACTACGGCCAGTTCGAGCGGCGCATTGCCCTGCCGCCGGATGTGGATGAGGACAATGCGGAGGCCGACTTCAACAACGGGGTGCTCAGCATCACGCTGCACAAGTCGCCCCAGGCCGAGCGCGCGCGGCGTATTCCGATTGGCGGTGGCCGCCGCAGCAGTGCGCAGGGTCAGCAGCACGGCTTGCAGCAGGCCGCCAGCGGCCAAGCGACCGGCCAGCAGCAGGGTCAGCAAACCGGGCAGCAGACGACGGGCCAGCAGACCGAACAGACGCAGGGACGCCAGCCGGGACAGGAATCGCAGCAAAAAGGCCAGCAGACGCAAAAAAGCCCGCGCACCGGTCGTGAGCCGCCGACCCAGTCGCAGGAGTGATCGACAGGGTGGGAGCCAGCGAGGGCGGCCAGCTCTCGCGCTCCCATTCGTTCTGGATCAAAGATAGGCAAAAAACTGTTGACATTGTAATTCAGCAATGAGAAGGTGGCGCGGTGTTGATGTGATGTGCCGCGTTTTGCTCTTTCTCATTGTGGTGAAACGAAGCGTGGTGCTGCCGACAGGGTGGCCTGCGCGGGGCAACCGACGGGTGCGTGCGATACGCCGCCCGGCACGGACGGGAGCGGCGTTGCCAGAGCGGTTGGCAATCTGCCCGAAAACCGCTTCAGCGGCGGCCGAACAGCTTCTCGATGTCTGTGGGTTGCAGCTTGAGCCAGGTGGGGCGGCCATGGTTGCACTGGCCGGAGTTGGGCGTTTCTTCCATCTCGCGCAGCAGGGC